>CAITEF010000050.1 GCA_903891315.1 uncultured Rhodospirillales bacterium
ACACCAACAACAACCAAATCGCCTGATGATGATCAAACGCCCCCGAAGCGTGCTCATCCAGCATCCGCGCCAGCGCCGCCGCATCAAACAAGCCCGACCCCAACATCGCCTCGCCCAGCACGCGCGCCCGGATCCGCTCCATCCCCTGCCGGAACCGCATTGCGAGTGACGTCGCAAACCCCTGCTTCTCCCGATAGAGAATCTCGCGCGGCACATCCGGCTCCAGCGCCTTCTTCAGCACGTATTTCCCCTCAGTCCCCGCCAGTTTCAGCGCAGGCGGCAGGCTCAGCCCCCAGGAGACCAGGCGGTAATCCAGCAACGGGGCGCGCGCCTCCAGCGAGACCGCCATCGAGGTGCGGTCCACCTTGGTGAGGATGTCGCCGACCAGCCAGGTCTGGATATCGGCATATTGCGCCTGGGTCAGCGCGTCCTCGGTCTCGCTCTCCGCCATCGCATCGACAATGCGCTGCTGCGGATCATGCCCGTCCAACGCCGCGCGCAAGGACGCCGAATAGAGCGAGCGCCGCCGCGCGGCCTGGATTTTCGTCACCATCGCGGCGAAGCCGTGCGCGGAGTCGAGGCTCAACTCGGTCAGCGTGTGCTTGGCCCGCAGGAAACGCGGCGCGCGGTCGAGCTTGGGGTAGATCCGCGCGAATTCCGCCAGCACCGTCCGCCGCAGCGGGCTCGGGATATAGGCGCGCACCGCCTCGGTGATCTTGTGCCAGCGATAGCGCCGATAGCCCGCGAACACCTCATCGCCGCCATCGCCAGACAGCGCCACCGTCACATGCCGTCGCGCCAGCGCGCAGACGCGATGCGTCGGCACCGAGGATTGATCGCCGAACGGCTCGCCGAAAATCCGCGCCTGCTCGCGGGCAGCGTCGATGTAATCAATCGCCGAGGCCCGCTCCTCGTGCTGGTTGGTGCCGTAGCGGGCGGAAATCATCCGCGCGAACGGCGTCTCATCCTCGCTGCCGTCAAAGCCGATGGTGAAGGTCGAAAGCGGCCCCCCGCCGGCCTCAATGTTCAATTTTGCCGCCGCCGCCACCACCCCCGAACTGTCCACCCCGCCCGAGAGAAACGCCCCCAACGGCACGTCGGACATCAGCCGCAGATTGGTGCAGTCGATCAGACGACGCTGCAGCTCCGGCACCGCCTCGGCCTCGGAGATCTTTTGCATCGCGGTGTCTGGCCGCCAATAACGCTGCGGGCCCTGTGTGCTGCCGTCGCGTTCGATCAGCAGGAAGTGGGCTGCGGGCAATTTGTCGATGCCACGGAAGATCGTCGCCGGATCCGGCACATAGCCGAGCGCGAAGAAATCATCGATCGCATCCGCGCGCAGGGTGCGGTCAATGCTCGGAATCGGGCGGAACGCCGCCAGTTCGGAGCCAAACGCCAGACCGCCATCCGGCAATTTCGCATAATGCAACGGCTTCTTGCCGAGCCGGTCCCGCGCCAGGAACAACTGGCCGCGAGAGCGGTCCCAGATCGCCAGCGCGAAAAACCCGTTCAGCCGCGCCAGACAGTCCGGCCCCCATTGCTCCCAAGCATGGATCACCGTCTCAGTGTCCGAATGGTCGGTGCGGAACACATGGCCGAGCGCTTCGAGTTCGCGCCACAGGCTGGCGTAATTGTAGATCTCGCCGTTGAAGACGATGCAGACGGAATTGTCCTCGTTCCATTGCGGCTGATGCCCGCCGTTGAGATCGATGATCGCCAGTCTGCGATGGCCGAAGCCCACGCCCGGCTCGATGTGGAATCCGTCGCCATCCGGGCCGCGATAGGCGATGGCGTCGTTCATCCGGCGCAGCATTGCGGCATCCACCGTGGCCCCATCGGGCCGGAACAACCCGGTCAATCCGCACATTCACGCCTCCACTCACAGCAAGCCGCCCGCCGGGAGAGGATCGTTTTGATCCCAACGTGCCAAGCCCGATGTGGTCGGCTATAGCAGGTGGAGAAGGGCAATGCGCGCGCCGTTGCTGTGGAGAACTGGAATGTTTCGCGTGATGCTTCCTGCAGCGCTGACCCTGTGGGCCATCGCCCCGGCGTGGGGGGCTGTGCTCGCGGTCGGGCCCGGACAGACATTCGCCACCCTGGCCGCCGCCCAACAGGAGGCCCAGCCCGGCGACACGCTGCGCCTCAGCCCCGGCGTGCATCGCGACTGCCTGACCGTGCGCAAGGACGGGCTGATCATCGAGGGCAGCGGCGCGGCGGAGATCACCGAACTGGCCGGCTTTGCCTGTGACGGCAAGGCAGCTCTGGTGACGCAGGCCGCCAATATCACCGTGCGCAACCTCACGCTGTCGCATCAGCGTGTGGCGGACGGCAATGGGGCAGGAATCCGCGCTGAAGGCACCGACCTGCTGGTCGACCATGTCCGCATCATCGACAATCAGGACGGCATTCTGGCGGCCAGCAATCCGGGGTCGACGATCACCGTCCGTGACAGCGACTTCATCGACAACGGCACCTGCAACCCGGCCTGCGCGCACGGGATTTACGTCGGCCATATCAAGCTGCTGCACATCGCACATTCGCGCTTTTTCGAAACCTGGCGCGCCCATCACATCAAGTCGCGCGCCCAGCGCACCGAGATCGTCGATTGTGACATCGCCGACGGCCCTCGCGGCACTGCCAGCTATGCCATCGAAATTCCCAATGGCGGGATGGTGCTGCTGCGCGGCAACCGCATCGAGAAAGGCCCGCAATCGGAGAACCATGCGGGTTTCATCGCCATCGGGGCAGAGGGCTCTCTTTATCCGGACACCGAGATCATCGCACAGGACAATGTCGCGGTCTTCGATGGGGTCTATCCCACCAGTTTCTTGCGCAATCTGACCGACTCACCAGCGCTGCTGCGCGGCAACCTCATCCCCGACGGCGTGGTGCCATTGAAGGGAGGGGGCGATATCAGCCCGGCTTCACAAGCTGATACAGCCGACGCAAAACGTTAGTGGGTGCCTTGCCGAGGAACGACAGCAACAGATAGGCGATCAGCCGCGGTCGCCGATCACCAAGCCGGATCGCCTGCCAAAGATAGGGCCGCGCCTCGGCCTCCCGCCCGTCATCGAACAGCGCCGCGCCCGCCCAGGCATAGGCATCCTGCCAACGCCGCCGAACCGATGCCGCGGGCACCGAAAATCTTTCTCCAATTCGGGCGACAATCTTTTGCATCGTGGTGAGGTTCTGCAGCGCCGTGTGGGTGCGCAGACGGCTGAGCTTGTCCGCCCGACCGTTCAGGCAAATGGCCGCCGGTGTGTCGATCAGCGCGGTCAGACAGTTCTGGGTCTGGCGGGAGAAGAATTCATAATCCTCCCCAGCATTGCCCACCGCCGGGTCAAGCAAGCCGCGCTCCAGCAGAGACGCGGTTCTGATCATCGTGGTCTGGATCAACAGCAGATTGCCGAACCAGATATACTCGCCAAGATTGCCGATGCGAACCGTGATTGTTTTCTGCTGCCCATGTTCCGTTGCCACATTCAGCGTCTCGGTGCGCGGAAACATCTCGATATCTTTGAGATAGGACAGTGCTTTCTGATGAAAGCTGCGCAGCGAGCTGGTGAACACCACTGATCCGTCAAGCTCGATCGAGCGCGCATCGGTGTAGACGATCGAAAGCTCAGGGAATCTCTGAAAGACGTCGATCTGTGCGGCGATTTTCCAATTCTCCCAGGCATCATCGGAATCGAGAAAGGCGATGAACGCGCCACGGGCGGCCTGAATTCCGGCATTGCGGGCATGGCCGACGCCCGCGTTGGGCTGAAAGATCGGCTCAATCCGGTCGCCATAGCCGCGCAGCACGTCGCGCGTGCCGTCGGTCGAACCGTCATCGACCACCACGACCTGAATGTTCGGGTAGGTCTGCGCCAGAACACTGTCGATGGCCTTGCCGACAATCTCGGCGCGATTATAGGTCGGTATGATCGCCGTCACGAGGGGTTGCATGTTGGTGGCCTCAAACCGATCAGGCGTGGTGTTGGGCTGGGTGCAGCGCCTGTGGCTGCGGATGGGTCTGCGCGCGTCGGCTTATCACCAGCACCGCCAACGCGTCGAGCGCGCGGTCGATGCGGCGATAGGCGTGGGCGTAGACCGCTTGACTGCCGCCATACGGGTCGTCGATCTCGCCCGATCCGTTGAAATCGCCAAGCAACACCGTCCGATCCAGCAAAGCCGGGTGGCGCGCGCGCATCGTGGCGAGGTTCTTCTCGTCGAAGGCGACGATCAGATCGGCGGCCTCTGCGACGTCCCGATCGAAATGCGACGAGCGATGCGGCGTCAAATCGAAGCCGCGCTCACCGGCTTCGGCGATCCCATTGTCGGGGGTCGGGCGACCGGGGCGCGGCAATGTGCCCGCCGAGCTGACCAGCGGGCGTTGCTCGACGGCGAACAATTGCGCGCGCAGCACCGCCTCGGCATAGGGGCTGCGGCAGATATTGCCCGCGCACAGAAAAACGATCCGCGCCGCGCCGCTCTGCGGGTGCGCCAAGGCCCGCATCAATCTGGTCTCCGCCTGATGGCGGCGGATCACCCTATCGAAGGGCAGCCTGCGCCACAGACCGCCCAGCGCACCGCGCAATTTGTTGCCGATTTCGGCCAGACCCGGGCGAAGATCATCGGCCACCAGCGTGTCGATATGCTCCTGCCGCAGCGGCAGACGCCGCAACTCGGCCAGCCAATTGGCAATCAGCCCAGGGGCTGCGGATCCGCCACGGCGGGCGCGGTCGGCGAGGTCGGACAGATCGGGCAGCAGATTGCGGCCATAGATTCCCAACCGGTACGGCGCGAAGGCGGTACGCTCACCCGCCAGCAACAGCCTTGCCCACGCGGCGGGAAAATCGATCCCGAGGGCCACCGGCAGCGGCATCGAGCCCCAAGGCCGCGCGTTGACTTCGAGCAGAATCCAGGCCCCGGTCTCCAAATTCTGGCGAAACTCGAACATCGCCACGCCAGTGTAGGACAGCGCCCCCAGCATGGCGGCCACACCCCGTTCCATGCCCGGATCCGGCGGGATCGAAATCCGGTAATAGCTGCCGCCCGAGGCGGTCTCGCGGATCCGGCGATGCGAAAACACCGCCAGCAGCTCGCCGCGATCGGCCAGCACCGAGACGCCGACGCCAGCGCCACGGAAAAATCCCTCGACCAGATAATCCTCGCGGCGGATCCGCTGCAGATGCTCGGCAAGCTCCTCCACGCGGTCGAGCATCTCGACCTTCCCGCGCTGATCCAGCGAGGCCATGGTGTGCGAGGCGCGCGGCTTGAGCATGATCGGCAGGCCGACGCTGGACGACAGAGTCTCGGCGGTGTCGTCGTCCCGCAGCCGCCGCCCACCCGCAATCGCCACCCCGTGTTGTGCGGCCCAATCGCGGGTGGCGGTCTTGTCGAACAGGATCTCGATGCTGCGATCATCCGGCAGCGCCAGACAGGTCAGGGGCGCGAAGCGGGCGCGATGCCGCGCCAGCGGCAGCAAAGCCGTCTCGGTGCAGGGAATGACGATGTCAAACCGCTCGCGCCGCAGCAGCGCCTCCACCGCGTCGAGCCAGCCGGATCCGTCGCCGACCCAGAGCGGCAAAGCGTGGGTTTTGGTCAAATAGCGTGAGCGCAAAGCGGGCGCGGCGAGGTCGGGTGGGGCGGCGTGGACTTCCATTCCAGCGCGACCGAGCGAACGCAGTATGGCCAGGAAGGAGCGGGTGTCGTCGCCGAACACCAGGGCTTTGCGACCGCGCAGCATATCTATTCCGACCCGGCCACGTCACCAAGCAGCAGGGCTTTGAAAATCAAACGCAACAGAACCTTGAAGGAATTCGGCGATGGCCGCAGCGCCACCGCCTCGACCGCATAGGGCAGGGCGGTGCGATAGAGTTTCTGCTCGGCGTAGAGCCGCACCAGCCGTTGCAGCGTGTAGGCGCGGTGCTTCCACGCATAGGCGCGGATCGCCGGGCTTTTCACCGACAGATGCAACCGCCCCAGGATGAACATCTGGAAGAGGCATTTCTCGGTGCCGCTCACCTGGGTGGAGACATTGGCCATCTTGCCGACCAGCGGCACGTGGTGGCGGGCGATGAATTTCGGGTCGTAGAGAATGGTCTGTGCCCGATCGAGCGCGCGATAATAAAAATCGCGGTCGCATTCATAGCGCAGATATTCATCCACGCCCTTGATGGCCGCGAACAAATCGCGATGCATGATCAGCGTGTTGAGATGGCAAAACCCATGCGCGCGGACCATGTCGGCGGCGGTGGCTTTGTAGCAGCCTTCCGGATCCGGCCCCGGCAGATTGGGCACCTTCTGCAGCAGATCGCCGATCCAGATCGGTGGCGGCAATTGGCGGCCGAGATGCCAGGCTTCCTGGTTGGCCAGATACATGTCCAACCGCCCCAGCCGGGCAATCGAGTGGCAGACTCGGCTCAGATGCCGATCATCGATCCATTGGTCATCATCATCGAGAAAGGCGAAATATTCGCCCAGGGCAATCTCGACCCCGGTGTTGATGCCATAGGCATGGCCGTGACCGCGCGAGCGATAGGGCAGCTCGATCAGCCGGATCCTTTCGGCATATTCGGCGAACAGCGCCTGATAGGCCGCAACATGCTCGGCCTCAGACCCGTCATGCACCACGATGATCTCAAAATCCGCATCGCGTTGCGCGAGCACTGAGTCGAGTGCCACGCGAAACAAATCGGGACGGTTTCGTGTCGGAAGAATGACAGAAATCAGTGGCACGCGCGCTTCCTGGACCACGTTTACTGGCGGAGTTTTACGGCTATTTCACCGAGTGAACCAGCCACGCCACCGCAATGATTGGTAAAATACACGCAATATTGCGTGATACGCCGGAGAAATCCGTCACGTTCCGCCGTGCTTCGTACATAAGGCGTCGCCCCTGGCAACAAGGCGGAGCTGTGATAGGTCATCATGAACAGCCGCTTGCCGCGCGCCAGACCGGCATCGGTCTGGCGGATCATGTCATCAAGGCTGTGCCCCTCCGGGCTGAGGCGCAGGCGTTCGAGCAGCCCACTCCGGGCGGCGATGCCGGGCAGGCGCAGCGTGCGGGCCGCGTCTTTGTGCAAATGCGGATAGAGCGCGGGGCCGGATCCGGCCAAGCGCCCCACGAACCCGACCGAGAGCGGCAATTCCAGCAGATCAGGCAGGATCTCGAAGGGTTGATCCGGCATCGCGGAGAAATCCGGCCCGCCATCGCCGGAAAAATCGGTCCACGGCACCAGGCTGCAATCGATGCGGTAGCCAAGGTCGGCCAAGATCCCCGGCGTGGCCGGGCCGACGCCGTAGCGCCCGGCTTTGTAGATTGTCGGTTGCATGCCCAAATTCTGCGCAATCGTCCGTGTCAAATGGTCGAGCTTGGCGCGCTCCAGCGCCGGCGGCAGATTGCCGGGATAGGACGTCCGCGCAGTGATCTCGCCCTCCAAGGGCGGATTCACCCAAGGGTGCAGATGCGCGCCAATGCTGCAACGACCTTGGGCGGCAAAACCGGCGAGCAACTCGGCCGAGTCCCGCGTGGCGGCCACCGGATGGTCGATCACATAAGTCGGCTGAATGCCGAAACGGTCGAAAATCTCCTGCCCGCGTGGTTGCTCGGCGATGTTGCGCACGCTGGTGGCGTTCGGGTCGAACGCCGCCCCCCAGTCGAATTCCTCCTCGGTATCGACCACCACCAACAGCGTGGGCGTCAGATCCTGTGGCACCGGAAGCGTGCGGTGACAGGGCAGGGGCATTGCCGCACTCACTCTGCCGCGGGGGCGAGCGCCATCCAGTCGCGGAACCAGGTGACGAAACGCGGAATGCCGACCGACAGTGGTGTCGAGGGGGCAAATCCGGCCAACAGGCTGATCGCGTCCACATCGGCGCAGGTATCGGCGACATCGGCGGGCGGGCGCGGCGCGTAGGTGATGAGCGCGCGGCGGCCGAGGCCTTCTTCCAACAACGTGATCACGTTGGAGATCGGCTCGCTGCGATTGTTGCCGATATTGAGGATACGCACCGGCGGTGCGTCATTGACCGGCACTGGCGGCGGATTGTCGAGCGCGCCGAGCACGCCTTTGACGATGTCGTCGATATAGGTGAAGTCCCGCCGCACCGCGCCGCCGTCATAAACGGTGATCGGCCGCCCGGCGATGATCGCCTCGGCGAAGCTGAAATAAGCCATGTCCGGTCGGCCCCACGGGCCATACACCGTGAAGAACCGCAAGCCGGTCTGCGGCACGCCGAACAAATGACCATAGGCATGGCTCATCAACTCGTCGGCCCGCTTGGTGGCGGCATACAGCGACAGCGGCTGGTCGACACGGTCGGTCTCGCTGAACGGCAGCCGATCATTGCCGCCATAGACCGAGGACGAGCTGGCATAGACCAGATGGCGCAGACCACCGAGCCTGCGCGCCAGTTCGAGCACGCACAGATGGCCGAGCACGTTGGAATGCACATAGGCGTAGGGATCGACCATCGAATACCGCACCCCGGCCTGGGCTGCGAGATGGACGATGCGGGTGATCTCCGGATGGCTGTCGGCCAGATCGAGCATCGCGGCGCGGTCGGCGATATCAAGCGGCAGGAAGCTGAAATTCGGATTTTGCCGCAGCCGCTCCAACCGGGCTTGCTTGAGGCGCACGTCATAATACGGCGTCAGATTGTCCACGCCGATCACTTGCTCACCGCGCGCCATCAGGGCTGCGGCAACATGATATCCGATGAAGCCGGCAACGCCCGTCAGCAGGATCGACACGCAAAGCTCCTATTGGCGGACGATGACTGAGATTTAGAATGTAACATTACGTAACACAATCGTGTAAAGCTCCTAGACTCGGGCATTACGACGTGATTTTCCCGTTGGCTGCAAGAAACACATCAGGGTGGACCAATACAATCCCAAATGCCGCGCAGCCGGGGGCGACGTCCTCGGTACGATCATCGACCAACACCGAGGCCCCGGCTCGGGCACAGACCAGGCCCTTCCAATGCCGATAGGCGCGCTCAACCGGGCTTTCCGGCCCGGCATAGACGCGCCTTTCACGCTGACGGCGCAGCCGTGCCGCCGCGTCGGCGAGGCCGTCATCGATATTGAACGCATTCGAGAAATGAGTGCGGTTGACCGCATCGGTCTCCTGGGCGAGGTCTTCCCAGATTGCATGTTGCATGCCATGCGAACGGAAGGTGACGATCAGATGCTCGGTCTGCGGCGTGGCGCGGATGAACTCATGCATCTTTCGGCCCGCTTTGTGGCCGACCAAGGTGAGATCGAAATCCCAGGCGATCCGGTTTGCGGCGTGCAGATGCCGCAATGCGGCCTGTACCGCCTCGGCGATGTCATCGGACATCTTGAGCCTCCGATTGTGGCTTGGCCCGACCCAGCACGGACGCGGCCTTGGCGAGACCCTGCCGCGCCAGAGCAAGAATATCGGTCTCCGGCCCGTCGGGCTTGCCGCAGAGCCACCACAGCAGCACCAGGGTTGCCAGATACAACAGGGCTCCGAGCAGAGCCACGCCGAACAGCGCCAGATAGGGCGACAGATCGTCGAAATCAGCGCCCCAGCCCAGCCCGAGCGCCTGAATCACCCCGGCCATCACCGCCGTCGCCGCAAGACAACGCCATAGAACCGGCACGACGTCACGAAACAGGCCGATCCGCAGCTGGTGGCAGGCCATGGCGGAGACGGCGAATTGCTCGATTGCAGCACTGATTCCAATCGCCAGCGCCGCCCCCTGCAGGCCCAGACGCGGCAGCAGCAATGCCAGCAGCGCCAGACGCAACGCCACCAGGACGGCCCGCAGCAGGACGATCTGCCGCAGCATGCCATACGCATACAAATAGGCCCCGCTGACGGCACCGAACAAGCCGGTGGCGGAAAACAGCGCCATCGTTTGCAGCACCGGCACCGAGCTGTCCCAGCCCGCCCCGAAGCCGACGCGCAGGAAATTCGGGGCGACGATCGAAATGCCGATGGCGGACGGAATCACCAGCAACGCCGCCGAACCGCACAATCTCAACCAGATCGGCGCTGCGGATTGTCCAAGTCTGCGGCTTTCGGAGAAGGCCGAGAAGGTTGATCGGCCAAGCGGTTCGACCAGTTCGGTGTTCGGCAGCGACGCCATTTCCATGCCCAGCGAATAAAATCCCACCCGGGTCGAATCGAGCAGCCTGCCCACCATGAACGTGTCGGATTGCCCGGCCAGAATGCCGATGATCCCGCTCAGCCAGGTCCACAGCGAATAGGACATCAAATGCCGCCAATTCTGCAGGCCAAGCCTGGGGCGGTAGGGATGCATGATGTAGCCTGCGGCGAGTTTCAGGCAGCGATTGACCACCACCGAGGCGACCAGCGCCCAATAGCTGTGGGTGATCGCCGCCAGCACGACGACGAAGACTGTACCGAGAAAACGCGGCACGATCCACAGGCGGAATTCGAGGTGAAAATCGAATTGGCGGCGAAAATCGACCGTCCCGATATTGTTGAACCCATCCAGCAGGTTGGCGAAGGCCAGCGCGAAGACCACCACCGCCAGACGCGGCTCGTTGAAGAACGCCGCCGCTGGCCTTGCCGCCGCCATGATCAGCAGCGTCAAGGTGATCGCGCGGATCAGCTGCAAGGTGAAAGCGGTGTCGTAAAGGCTGCGCTGCGGATCGCGCTCGCGCACCAGCGCGTCCTCGATGCCGAACCAGCTCAGCGCCTCGACCGATTGGGTGAAGCTCAGTGCCAGGGCCAACAGGCCGAAATCGCTCGGCAGCAGCAGGCGGACCAGGAACAGAGTCGAGATCACCCCCAGCGTGCGGGTGCCCATTCGCCACGCCACCACCCAGGCGGTGCCGCGCGCGGTCTTGGCCAGTGTGGAGGAAGATTGCGCGCGCTCGCTCATGCGACGTCCTGCCGCGGCCTGCGGGACAGCACATCGCGGAAGACGCGCAACTGCCCCTCGGTGGTCTCCTGCCAGCCAAAGCGCTCGGCATAGGCCCTGGTGGCGGCGCGGTCCGGCGGTGCTGCGGCAAGCTGGAGCGCGGCATCGGCGAGAGCGTCCGGGGTGTTCTCGCGCAGGATCAGCCCGGCTTCCGGCCCCTGCACCACTTCGGGGTTGCCCGCAATGTTGCTGGCAATCACTGGGGTGCCGCAGGCCATCGATTCGAGCAACACATTCGCCCAGCCTTCCCGCGTCGAGGCGAGCACCGAGACATCGGCGGCCGAATACCACAAGGGCAAGCTGGCATGCGGGCGGCTGCCGAGCAAATGCACCCGCTCGGCCACGCCAAGCCGTGCGGCCAGAGCGGCAAGGCTCGCGCGCTCCGGTCCATCCCCCAGAATCGCCAGATGCGTGCCGGGCAAAGCGGGCAGGGCTGAAATCGTCAAATCATGCCGCTTGCGCGCAATCAGATGGCCGACCGCCACCATCAGCCGGTCGGTGGCGACAAGCCCGAGTTCGGCGCGGGCGGGTGCGGGGTCGGCGGGGCGGAACATCGCAAGGTCGATGCCGTTGCGCAGCACATGCACGCGGGCCGGGTCGGCCCCGAGCCCGATCATCGCCTCGCACAGTGCCGCACTGACACCGATCAGCGCATCGGCGGCCTGCAGGGCGGCGATGATCCGGCGGCGCGGCACCTTGTAATCCGGCAATTGGGTGATGTCCGAGCCGCGCGCGGTGATGGTCACCGGCAAGCCGAAACGCCGTGCCAGCATCACGGCCGCCACCCCGTCAGGGTAGACGTAATGCGCGTCGATCACATCGATCTTCGCCCCGTGGTCCAACAGGCGGCGCAACGCCGGGACGGCGGCGGCGGCGAGCAAATCGGGTGCCCAGTTCATGCCGATTTTCGGGATCACCGCAAAGCGCGGATGCCATACCGCAAGCCCGTGCCGCGTCTCGACCGCCGGAACCCAAGCGTGGCGATCCCAGCCAAAGCGGCGCCCAAGTGAAGTGGCAAGACGCAGGCGCGGAAAATACGGCACCGGGGCGAGCACAATGCTCGCCGCCGCGCCAGAGCCGACCAGATGCCGCAGCCGATTCTCGACGAACACGCCGTGATTCGGGTTTGCCGCGTTCGGATACAGCGTGGTGAAGGTCAGCAGATTGAGCGGCGCGACGTCGAACACTGGCATCGATCAGTTGTCGCGCAGTTCCCTCACCAGCTTCCGCGCGTCCTCCTGCTCGGGGAAGGCGGTTTCCTGTTCGGCGAGCGGCCGCACGATCGTCATCGCCTCCAACCGCTTGCCCGATTGCGCCAAGGCGGTGGCGTAATGGAACTGCACCGTCGGGTCACCCTTCAGCACCGCCACCGCCTGCGACAACAGCGGCACGGCGGCGGCGGCCTGCTTGGACTGCACCAGGATCCAGCCGAGCGTGTCGGCGTTCGGTGCGGTCGGCTGCAGCACGAAAGCGCGGCGCGCCAACGCCAAGGCGCGCGGGTCCTTCTTGGTGGCATACATCCAGGCGAGATTGTTCATCGTCACCGGATTGTCGGGCTCGCTCTCGTTGAGCCGCTCCAGCATCGAGATCGCCTCGTCGTTCTTGCCGGTGGCGATCTTGAGGTCGGAGGCCATATGCAGCACCCGCGCATCGTTCGGGTTGCTCTTCAGCCACTCATCCATCACCTCGGCCGCCCGCGTCGGCTGCTGCGACGCGCCATAGGCGCTGGCGGCGTTGACGACCAGATCGGTGGTCGGATGCTGCTTGATCTGCTCGACATAAAGCTCGGCAGCGATCGGGAATTTGCGCAGCACCATCGCCAGATCGGCGCGCAGGATCGGCGCGTAGGCCGCGGTGGCCGGGTCGCTTTCCAGCTTGGCGATCTGCAGATTGGCCGCGGCTTCGCCGCCCCGGAAATACTCGTTGCCGATCAGCAGGCGCATCAGCTGCATGTCGTCGGGGCTGAATTTCAGCGCGGCCAGCGCGGTGTCGCGCGCACCGTCCAAGTCGCGGCGCGATTGCTGCAACGCCATCATCTCGCCGATCGCCTGCGGCTCGCCGGGCTGCTTGATCAGGATCTGGCGATAGGCCTCCATCGCCATGTCGACCTGCCGGTCGGCCTCCAGCGCATGGGCGCGCACCAGCAATTCCGGTGTGGTCGGAGCGCCGCCCTTGGGCACCAATTGGTCCAGCAGTTTCAACGCTTTGGCGGCCTGATTGGCATCGACATAGAGTGCTGCCAATGTCAGCCCGATCTTCCGGTTCTCCGGTGCCGCCTCAACGGCGGCTTCCAGCACCGTCACGGCGCGCTGCGTGCGCTGTGTGCCGGTCAGCAGCGGCAGGATAACATTGAGCGCGGGCTCGTTGGCCGGATTCTGCGCGAGAATCTGGTTGAGCGCCGCCTCGGCGTCGTTGGTCCGGCCCTGGATCTCGTCGAGTTGGGCCATCGCGATGCGGGGGCGAATCGATGTCGGGTTGGCCTCCATCAGGCGCTGATATTGCAGCCGCGCGCCGTCATATTCCTGGCGCATCACCAGAACCATCGCGTTGATCAACCCGATCTCTTCGGTGGCCCCCTGCTGGATTCGCATCTGCTCCAGCGCCTTGGCGGCCCCGTCGAGGTCGCCGGCGCGCAAGGCCGCCATCGTGGCCAGCCGGTCCGGGTCTTTCGAATCCAGGGTCATTTTGATGCCCCCCGGCAATTCGCGCGGATCGCTGGGACCACCCAGCACCGCCTGCCCCAGGAGCCCCTTGCCGGCCAAACGCTGCGGTGCCACCGCCAGCGCGCTGTCCAGGCTGCGCACCGCCTCGCCGGGCTTGCCGGCGGCGATATAGGCCTGGCTAAGCAGGTTGAGCGTCTCGGAATCGGACAGGCCGAGACGCAGCGCCTTCTGTAGGGTCTCGATCGCCTGATCGGGACGTTTGGACGCCACCTGGGCGGTGGCCAACAGCTTCACGCCGTCAATATCCGCCGGGTGACGGGTGTAATACCGGTTCGCATAGTCAAGCGCCTGCTGGACCTGGCCGAGTTCGAGCTTGACCACGGCCAGGAAGAAATTGGCGCGCGGGAAGCGGTCCATCACGGTGGACAGTTTTTGGAACTCAAGGTCGGCTTGTGCTGCGCGATGTGCGCGGGTCAGCAGCACCGCGTTGAGATAGACGGCCGCCGCAGAATTTGGCTGCTGCTTGGTGATCTCGTCGAGATCTTGCCTGGTGCGGTCATCCTGGCCCAGATCGAGCTCGATATTGGCGCGTTCGAGCCTTGCAGCCACGAAGCGCGGCGCGATGCTGACGGCGTTGTTGAGAGTCTCTAGAGCGGATTGGCGATTGCCGCGCGCAACCGCCACCTGCGCCTTGAGCAGCATGGCGTCGACGCGTCGCGGATCGATCGCCAACGCACGATCGATCTTCTCCTGCGCCAAAATCAGGTCACCCTGGCTCATGGCGATGCGGGCGGCGGTCAGCGGCACCGAGGCCGAGCGCGGCGAGGATTTCTCGGCGGTCGCCAATGCCTCCAGCGCCGCCGGCTGATCGCCCTGGGTGGCCAATGCCAACGCGCGGATCAGCAGCAATTGCGCGGTCAGATCGGCGGTGGTCAGTGGCGGGGTGAATTTTTCCAGCAACTGCTTGTTGTTGCCCTGCAGCAGATAGCTCTGCGCCAGCAGCACCGGCAGATCGCTCTGCTTGCCGCCCAGCGATTGAGTGCTCTCAAGCTCCTTCTGGGCGGCAACCGCATCGCCAAGCTGCAGCAGAGTGTAGCCAAGGCGGTAATGCGCATCCATGTCGCTGGGATCGTCACGCACCGCATTGCGCAACTCCAGGGCCGCCAGCCGCAAATCGCCGGTTTGCATGGCCTGTTTGGCAATGCCCATATGATCGGGGCGGCGGCCGAACTTCCACCAGGCCGCTCCACCTGCCGCACCGAGGACCATCACCGCGAGCAGAATCAACAGAAGCTTTTTCATGGAAGATCGCCAACGCCCCGCCAGAACACGCACCGCGAATGCCGCAGCGCCCTTGTCTCGTCAATCAGACACTACTCCGCCGAAGCTGCCTTGCCCAGATCATCGCACCCGAGCAACCGGGCACAGCGGCAATCAACGCGCACCTTCTTGGAACAGGATCACGCGAATGGTCGAAAACACGATCAGCATATCCAGCACAAAACTCTGATGTTTCACGTAATACAGATCGTATGACAGTTTTGCGCGGGCATCTTCGACTGACGCACCATAATGATAATTCACCTGCGCCCACCCGGTCAGCCCCGGCTTGACCTGGGCACGGTCGGCGTAGAACGGGATTGCCTCGGTCAGTTGGGCGACAAACATCGGGCGCTCCGGACGCGGCCCGATGAAGCTCATATCGCCGCGCAGAATATTGAACAGTTGCGGCAATTCATCGATCCGGGTCAGCCGGATGAACTGGCCCACCCGCGTCACCCGCTTGTCCTGCTGCATGGCCCAGACCGGACCGGAGGCCTCGGCGTCCGGGCGCATCGAGCGGAACTTGACCAGCACGAACGGCGTGCCGTGCAGCCCCACTCGCTCCTGGCGGTAGAAAATCGGGCCGCGGCTGTCCAACCGGATCGCCAGCATGGTCGCCAGCATCAGCGGCAGCGAGAAGAACAACAGACCCAGACCGAGCGCCAGATCGGTCAGACGGTGCGCCAACGCCGAGAAGCCATGCCCGCGTGACGCAGGCACGATGCGCTGTTCGAGCGTGTCGAGGTCGATACGCTGCAGGAAGCGGTCCCAGAACGAGGCCGATGAGATCACCTGCGGCGATCGCGCCGTCGCTTGCAGCGCGGTCCCAGGGGCGAGAACAAGCGCCCAGATATTGCGCCGCTGACAATCGGCGAACAGCTCTGCCTCACTTCCGGAGGGCGGCGGGTCGAAGCGGGCGACAATGTCAAAGCCGCAGCCGATCCGCCCCGCGAGGGCGTTGCGCAGTTTTGCCGCCTGCGCCTCATCGCCGACAATGACGATGCGGCGGACGAACACGCCGACGCGCAAGGCGTAGCCGAACACCAGCCGCAACAGAACCAGCAGCACAAGGCACGCCAGGCCCGCCCGCGCGAGCAAATTGAGGCAAACCGCATCGGTCGGCGAGTTCTGCGCGTCAGCGACCGCAATCAAAGCCATCAGACAGGCCAGGGCCAAGAAGAGTGACAGGACCGATTTGGCGAATGTCTGCCGCGGATCGGCCAAGCTGTCGGCGCGGTAAGCACCTATGGCCAGCGACAGCACCAGAGTGACCGCGGCCAGGGCAAACGCCAGATCCAGCGTCATCGCGCTGGAAAACAACCCGCCATCGGCCAGCACCGCCAAGGCCAGCAGAAATCCAGCGGTCAATTCCACAAACCCGAGGGCAAACAACTCGGTCATGCAGGAATATCCCCTTGGGCGCCAATGGCCCCCTTTTGCGCTTATGCTGCCCACGAGACCAGCGCGTCATCGCAAGAGATCTGCTCTGACGCAAGAGAGCGCGCGGCTGCGGGCCGGATAACGTCCACCATCCTGGCGTATTTGGGATAGTTGCCTTTGCCATATAGGCACAATGCCCTAGAAACCATGCTTTGCGCACGATTCCACCCAATGCTAAATCCCTTCATGAGAACCGAATCGAATCGCTCAGTTCCGTCAGTGTCGGCCACGTAAGTCTGCAATTCATCAATTGCGTGGACGATAGGGCGGGAAGACGTGATTTTGGTTCGACAGGCGTGTAGCTCAGTGGCAGAGCGCTGCTTTAACTCGGCAGAGGGCGGGGGTTCGACTCCTTCCGCGCCTACCATATGAATTGCATTGCCTAGGTTGCATCAAGCCTGCCATCGCGAGTAACGGTGGCGGCAAATATGGTCGGGGTCGTGATCATGCGTGTTTTTGGTGCCTTCGCATTGGCTGCGCTGCTGTTCACTGTCGTTGGCTGTTCGTCCGCTCCGGCCCCCGCGCCGGTGGTGCCGATCATGCCCGCGGATGCGCCGAACGCGCCCAACAGCATCTATCGCATTGGTCCGGGCGACAATCTGCAGGTGTTCGTCTACGGCTCGCCGGAGTTGAGCGTTGGCGGCACCCCGGTTCGCCCGGATGGGCGTCTGGCACTGCCGCTGGTCCCCGATATCCAGGCCGCCGGCAAGACGCCGACCGAGTTGGCGCATGACATTGCGGAATTGCTGAAGAAATTTATCCAAGACCCGAACGTGTCGGTGATCGTGCACAGCTTCAACAGCACCTTCGACCGCCAGATCAAGGTGGTTGGCGAGGCCTCGCAGCCGATCGCACTGCCCTACAGCGATCACATGACCCTGCTCGACGTGATGATCATGACGAAGGGGGTGACAAAGTTCGCCGCTGGCAATTCCGCCGTTGTGGTGCGCCGGGTTGGCGATCATCAAGAAACCATTCATGTGCGGCTTGCCGATCTGCTCAAGAACGGCGATGTCACTCAGAATATCGAGATGCAGCCTGGCGACACGCTGATCATCCCGCAGTCGTATTTCTAAGGCCCGCGCCGCATGGATGGTATTCGCGAACTCATTCTCCGCAAGCTTCAGGCGGTCTGGCAACGCCGCTGGATTGCGGTGGTGGCTGCCTGGGTGGTCTGCGCGGCTGGCTGGGCCGGGGTGATGACGATCCCCAACCAGTATGAGTCAAGCGCCCGTCTCTTCGTCGATTCCGACGCCGTGCTGACCCCGCTGCTGCGCGGCGTGTCTCTGGACACTTCGGGGAACAATGAACTCGACACGCTGCAGCGCACTTTGCTCAGCCGCCCCAATCTGGAGCGGCTGATCTCGAAAACCGATCTGGAGCTCAGCCTCACCGGTCCAGCGGACAAGGAGCGGCTGGTGCAGTCGTTGGCAAGTGCGATTCGCATCGCCCCGCAGACCAAGAATCTGTTCACCATCTCCTACCGCAATTCCAATCCGAAGCTCGCGCTGGACGTGGTGCAAAATGTGCTGACCACCTTCCTTGAAAGCCGGGTTGGCACCAGCCGTGCGGATATCGAAAACGCGCAGAACTTCATCTCCTCGCAGATCGACAATTACGAACGCCAATTGCGTGACGCCGAACGCAAGCGCGCCGAATTTCGGGTGAAATACATCGATCTTCTGCCAGGTGATGGCGGCGTGTCGCGCTACGAGATGGCCACCGAGCAGGTGCGCAGGATGCGCGGTGTGCTGGAGGATGCGCGCAATCGCCAAGCCGCCATCGCCAAGGCGCTGAGTGCGACGCCCCCAATGCTGCAGGCCGAACAGGTGGCGGCGATGCAAGGTGGTGGCGGTGGTGGCGGCAATCCCGAATTGGCGGCGGCCGAGCGCCGGCTGTCCGAACTCAAGCTGCGCTTCACCGACGAATATCCTGATGTGATCGCGCAGAAGCGCCTGATCGAGGCGCTGCGTTCGGGGCAGATTTCCTCCCCCAGCGCCGCGGCACCCTCGGTGCCGCGACCGGTCACACAGGCAAACCCACAGGGCGGTCGTCAGGTGCCGAACCCGGTCTACGAGCAGCTCAAGGTACGCCTGGTGGAAAACGAGGCGGCGATTGCATCCATCGAACGCCAGATCAGCGAAGCCGACCGTGATCGCGGTCGCTTGGAAGAGATCGCCCGCGGAGCGCCCGGATTGCAGGCGGAGTTCATCAATCTCAACCGCGACTATGACGTCGTGCGCAGGAATTACGACGAGTTGCTCTCGCGTCGCGAACAGATGCGTATCGCCTCTGCGGCCGACTCTGAAGCCAACAAGGTGAAGGTGCAGATCATCGACCCGCCGCTGCGGCCTCGCACCCCGGTGGCACCGAAACGTGAGTTGCTCCTCTCCGCGGTGCTCCTTGCGGGTGTGGCGGCTGGCGTTGTGCTGGCACTGCTGCTCAACGAGGTCGACACGTCGTTTCAGAGTGTTGACGATTTGCGGGTGCTCGGCCTCCCGGTGGTCGGCGGTATTTCGGTGATCGCCGTGGCCATCCCGGCTTGGCGACGGGTGTTCAGCATCGGAACCGTGGCAACGGCGATGCTGATGTTGTGTGCAATCTATGGCGGGTTGATCTATCGCCTGTCGCAGGCAGGTGTGGTTTGAGCGACTCTGACAAGTCAGCACATATGGCCGAACGCGCGGCCGCGCGGCTGGCCGCTATGTCCGATTCCGCTGCCGCACTGGCATCGTCAAAACCGGCTTCGCCACCCGCACCGCCGGGCATGGCGTCGATCCTGCGCGACAGCGACCCGGTGACGCCGGATTTCTCCGCCGAGCCGCCCACTGAGATCGTCAATATCGGCACGCTGCTCGCGGCCGGCATGGTGGTCAGCGGCACCAACCGCACCCGTATCTCCGAGGAATACCGCATCGCGGTCAGTCGCATCCTGCGCAACTCGGTGCGACGCAATCCGAACGCCCAGAAGGGCGAGCTGATCATGGTGACCAGCGCGCGACCGGGCGAGGGGAAAAGCTTCACCGCGCTCAACTTGGCCGGCGCCATCGCGCACAATGTGATGCGGCCAACCGTGCTGGTCGATGTCGATTTCAAGAAGCGCTCACTGACCCATCTGCTGCGATTGTCCGACCGCAAGGGCCTGCTCGACGTGGCCTCCACCGGACGTGTCTCGGCGGAAAGCCTGATCATCCCGACCGCGATCGACCATTTGTCGATTCTGCCGGTCGGTCGTGACGCTGGTGACCTTGAGGGCGGGCTGGAACGTCGACCGGTGTCGCAGGTCATCGACTACCTCGCCAGCCGTTTCCCGGAATGTCTGTTCATCCTCGATCTGCCGCCTTGCCTGTCGACGTCGGACCCCAGCACGCTGGCACCGGTGGTCAATGAGGCGATTATGGTGGTCGAAGCCGAACGAACGCAACGCGCGGAAGTCGAATCGGCGCTTGATCTGATAAAGCTGTGTCCGAAGGTCACGGTGCTTCTCAACAAAATCCGCACCACGCGGCGGAACACTTTTGGAGCCTATGATTATTATGGTTCCTATTCCTGAGCGTTTCGCCATCCGCCGGACCCTGTGTGCTGCGACAACGGCGCTGCCGGTGCTGGCATATGCACTGGTCTGTCTGCCCGCCGCGGCACAAACGCTGACACAATCGGCGGCCCAATCGACCAATTCGTCGACATTGCCGGGCAGCACCTTCAATGGCGGGCTCGGCATTGGCGTGCCGCAGAACACCGCGCTCGGTGGCGGTCTGGTCAATCTGCGCGATTTGGTGGACAGCCCGGTGCTGCAGGGCCAGGAGCGGCAATTCCAGTGGAATGCCAGCATCGCCGCCTATGCCGGCTACACCGACAATGTCGGTCAGAGCGGTGGCGGGTATGCGCAAGGCAATCAGATTGCCAGCACCGAGGAACACATCACGCCTTCCATCGGCGTGACGATGGATGCCAACCATCTCACCGGCTCGCTGACGTATTCACCGGATTTCCGCTTCTACAACGATGCGCCTCGCTACAACCGGATTTCACAGAATCTCGGCGCGCAGGCTCTGGCCACGTTGGTGGAAGACCAGCTCTTCGTGCAGGCCACTGCCGGGGCCGGCCTGGCATCCGCCTCGCCGCTGTCGACCTACAACAACAACCGGTTGATCAGCAATCAGTCGCAGACCCAGGTCTACAGCTACAGCATCATGCCGTATCTCGTGCACCGGTTTGGCGACTTCGCCACATTGCGGGCGAGCTACGCCTATTCCGGCAGCACGTTCGACAACAGCGCTTACAACAACACGGTGCCGAACAACGCCAATGCACGGCTGAACAATTCCGGCTCCGCCACGCAGACCGAAGATGTCCAGCTGACCAGCGGCGCGGATTTCGAGACGTTCAATCACGCGCTGGAAGCTTCCTCCAGCCAGTTCCTGGGCGGGGGTTCCGAGCGTGGCGGCTATCGCAACTCGGTGACCTACACGCTGAACTACGCGCTCAATCGCTTCATCACGCTGATAGGAACGATTGGCTATGAAAGCGTGCATTATTCCGGCACCAATATCGGCGGCGTGCAGACCAGCCGGGACTACAGCAGCAACGGCCTGATCGGCCAGGCCGGGGTGAAATACACGCCCAACGAGGACAGCGATCTGTCCGTGCTCTACGGCCATATCGATGGCGGTGACAGCCTGACCGCGACGGGCAATCTGCGACCGACCGGGCGGCTGAGTCTCTCGCTGACCAGTTCCACCGCACTCACCACCAACGGCCAGGACGCGTCGTTCGGCGGCGTGGGTTCTTTGAATGGCGGTGGTCTTGGTGCCCCATCTGGCGTGCCGACCGCCTATGGATTTGGCGCTTACGGTGCCAACAACCAGCTTTACCGGCTGACCCGCACCTCAGGCTCGGCGATCTATGCGCTTGATCGTGACAGTTTCGGGCTGACCTTGTCCTACAGCCAGACGTCTAGCCCGAACGCCACGGCGGCGGGCGTGAAATCTGGCTTGGTTGCCGGGTCGTCGACCAACAGCCTGGCCTCGCTGACATGGCAGCACACCCTGACCGAGGATATTTCAAGCAGCGTGGGCGTGAATTACGGTCAAAGCCGGTACAATGGCCGGTCCCAGCCGATCTCCGGGGCCACGGTGCGGGTGAGTGATCAGATCAATCAAAGCCTGTCCGCCCAGCTGCTCTACACCTATGCCCGCGAGCAAGGCTATCTGCGCAGCCAGTTTGGCGCGGTGCCTTCCAATCAGGTACAGTCCAGCAATGAAGTTCTTGTGGGTCTGATCCAGACTTTTTAACCGAACTTTGGCATCGTGCCGGTTGTCGATGGCAGGAAGTTGGGGATTCGTTTCCCGCTGCCTGACATCCCGCGATCGGGCGCGAATTGCGCCAGGAGAGAACGATGTATGAGAAATACTACAATCTGCGCAGTGTGCCGTTCCAGCTCACGCCGGATATCAAGTATTTCTTTGGCTCAAAGGGTCATAGCCGCGCAATCGCGCATCTGATCTACGGCCTGTCGCAGGGTGAGGGCTTTATCGTCATCACCGGCGAGGTCGGCGCGGGCAAGACCACGCTGGTCGAACGCCTGTGGTCGCAGCTTGACCGCGACACCTACACGATCGGCCGCATCGCCACCACGCAAGTCTCCGGCGAGGATTTGTTCCGTCTGGCGATGGCGGGATTCGGACTGCATGATGAGTCGACCGGCAGAGCCAATCTATTGCGCCGGTTCGACGAATTGCTGCAGGAGCATCAGGCCGCTGGGCGGCACTGCCTGCTGGTGGTCGATGAGGTGCAGAACCTGTCGCTCGCCGCGTTGGAAGAGCTGCGCATGCTGTCCAACATGACCAGCAAAGGCGGTGGCGCGTTGCAGACCATCCTGCTCGGCCAGCCGCAGTTCCGCAAAACCCTGGCCGGTCCCGATCTCGACCAGCTGCGCCAGCGCGTGCTCGCCTCCTACCATCTCGGCCCGCTGACCGAGGAGGAGACCCGCTCCTATATCGAGCATCGGATGAAGACCGCCGGCTGGGAAGGTCGCCCGGCTTGGGAAGAGGCGGCCTTTGCCGCGATTTTCCAGCACACGGACGGCATTCCGCGTCGGATCAACCGGCTGTGCGCGCGCGCGCTGATGCATGGCGCGCTTGATGAGCAGGAGACCATCACGCTTGCGATGATCGAGACCACAGCGGCCGAACTTGACGAGGATCTGCGCGCTGGGACCGCCGAAGAGGCGGGCGGGCCGCCGGGCGAGATGATGTCGGCCCGCGGGGGTCCTGGGATGATCATGGGCGGGATCGATCTCGGCGTCGCCGACCAGCGCCTGCTCGGTCATTTGGTCGCGCGGGTGAGTGCCTTGGAAGAACGTCTGGCCCGTCGTGAGCAGATGTTCCAGCGGCTTTCCAATTTGTTCAGCAGCGAGCAAGGCGGCTGACAATGTCAGCCCCCCTCCCCTCGCCTTTGGTGCATGCCCAGGTGGCGCATGCCCAGGTGGCGCATGCAATGACGGTGGATGTGGAGGATTATTTCCACGTCCAGGCGTTCGCGGGCGTGATCGACCCGGCGAACTGGGACAGCCTGCCGCGGCGGGTTGAGGCGAACACCGACCGCATCCTGGCGTTGCTTGACGCAAAGGGCGTCAAGGCGACGATGTTCACCTTGGGCTGGGTGGCCGAGCGGCATCCGCAGATTGTCCGCCGGATCGTGGCCGCTGGGCATGAACTGGCCAGCCACGGTTATGGCCATCAGCGGGTCGACGTGATCGGTCCCGAGGCATTCCGTGCCGATATCAGCCGGGCACGCGCGCTGCTGGAGGATATTGGCGGGGTGGCGGTGCGTGGCTATCGGGCGCCGACCTTCTCGATCGGGCCGCATACGCCATGGGCCTATGACATCCTCGCCGAGACCGGACACGCCTATTCATCGAGCCTCTACCCGGTGCGCCACGATCTTTACGGCGCGCCGGACGCGCCGCGTTTCCCGTATCGACCGGGCGATGGTCGGATTTGCGAGCTGCCGATGAGCACGGTCGATCTGTTCGGCCAGAATCTTCCGGTCTCCGGCGGCGGCTATTTTCGCCTGTTGCCCTACGCGCTCTACCGCTTCGGCTTTTCGCGGTTTGCGGCAAGCACCGGCCAGTCTGGTATTTTCTACACCCACCCCTGGGAGATCGACCCCGGTCAGCCGCGCATTGCCAACGCCTCGCGTCTGTCGAAATTCCGGCATTATCTGAATCTTCATCGTTGTGCGGGCCGTCTGCAGTCGCTGCTGGCTGATTTTGTTTGGGACAGGGTGGACCGGGTCTATGCCGGGGCGATAGACCGCACGGCATGACCACGATCTGCACCCAGCATGACCCGTCCGCCGACGCGGAATGGGACGATTTTGTCGCCCGCCATCCGGACGGCACCTTCTTCCACCGCGCCGCCTGGGCGCATGTGCTGCGAACGGCGTTCGGCCACAATCCGCATTTCCTGGTCGCCCGCCGGGCCGGTGCCATCGTCGGCGTGCTGCCGCTGGCGCATCAGATGAGCCTGATCTTTGGCCAATCGCTGATTTCGCTGCCGTTCTGTGTCTATGGCGGGCCTTTGGTCGCCGACGAAGCGGCCGGGATCGCGTTGCGCGAGGCCGCCGAGGCGTTGATGCGCAAGCTCGGCCTGTCGGTGATGGAATGGCGCACCCGCGAAGCCTCCCCTGCCCTCACACCCGGTTGGCAGGCGCGCGACGATCTTTACGTGACGTTCCGCAAGCCGATCTCGGCGGATGACGACGCCAATCTGAAAGCCATCCCGCGCAAGCAGCGCGCGGTGGTACGCAAGGGCATCGATGGCGGGCTGACCTCCATCGTTGATCAGGACACCGACCGCCTGCACCGCATCTATGCCGAAAGCGTGCGCAATCTCGGAACGCCCGTCTTTTCAAGGCGGTATTTCAGCATCCTCAAACAGACCTTTGGCGCCGAGATGGATGTTCTCACCGTGATGGAAGACGACCAGCCGCGCGCCTCGGTGCTGAATTTCTACTGGCGCGACGAGGTGCTGCCCTATTACGGCGGCGGCACGGCGGCGGCACGGGCGTGTCACGCCAATGATTTCATGTATTGGGACGTGATGCGCCACGCTGCCCGTCGCGGCTGTCGGCTGTTCGATTACGGCCGCAGCAAAGTCGGCACCGGGGCTTATTCCTTCAAGAAAAATTGGGGATTCACGCCAGAGCCCCTGCCCTATCGGTTCTTCCTGGCGCCGGGCGTTGCAATTCCCGATCACAATCCGCTCAATCCGAAATATCGTCTGTTCATCGCGGCATGGAAGAAACTGCCGTTGCCAATTGCCAACCTGATTGGGCCGGCCATCGTGCGGGGCCTCGGCTAGAGATTTCATCTGCATCGGAGACCACACCGCATGACCGCTGACGCCAAGGCCGCCTCCCCTCTCGCCGAACTCGACCGGCTCGGCCCGGTGGCGCTGCTGATCGGCGTGATCACGCTGCTGTTGCTCGCCGCCTTCCAGGATGAGAGCCGGGCGGCGGTGCAGGTCTGGATCGACAGCACCGCTTATGGGCATTGCTTCTTCGTAGCACCAATCGCCGCCTATCTTGCCTGGGAGCGGCGTGACGCGATTGCGGCGACCACGGTGCGCCCGCTGCCCTGGCTGGCGCTGTTGGCGCTCCCCGGCGCGCTGGTGTGGTTCGCCGTCGAGCGGTTGGGCATCATGGAAGGCCAGCAACTGGTCGCCATGACCGGGCTGCAGTTGATCTGCCTCGCCGCCTTGGGCTGGCAGCGCTATCGTGCGCTGTCGGTGCCGCTGCTCTATCTGTTCTTCCTGGTGCCGTTTGGCGCCTTCCTCACCTCGGCGCTGCAGAATTTCACCCTCCAATTCATCCTGGTCGGCCTCGATCTGCTGGGGCTGCCAAATTCCTCCGACGGGATGCTGATCACCATCCCGGAAGGCCGCTTCCTGGTGGCCGAGGCCTGCGCGGGGCTGCGCTTCCTGATCGCCTCGATTGCTTTCGGGGCCCTCTATGCCTGCCTGATCTACAGCAGCATCTACAAACGCGTGCTGTTCATCGCGGCCTCGATTGTCATCCCGGTGGTGGCGAACGGGTTTCGCGGCCTGGGCACGGTCTATCTCGGCCACGTCCTCGGCAGCGCCGAGGCGGCAGCGGTGGACCACGTGCTGTATGGCTGGGTGTTTTTCAGCATCGTGATCCTAATGCTGATCGGTGCCGGATTGCCGTTCCGCGAGGATGAAAACCTGCCGCCTACCCCGGAGGCCGCGCCGCCCACGCCGCCCGCCACATTGCGCCACGCCGCACTTGCTGGTGGGATGACGCTTGCGTTGTTCTGCTTGCCCAGCCTCGCCTCTGCGCTTGCGGTGCGCACAACCACCCCTGCCCTGCCGCCGGTTGGCGCGACGGACAGTATCGCCGGATGTTTCCCGGCCCAGGGCGGCCCGCAAGCACAGGCTGGCTCACTGGTCTGGAGCTACACCTGCCCGGTCGCTGCCGGTCCGGTCGACCATCTGGTGCTGCGGATCAACCTGTTGTCACGCTACGCCAGCCCCGGCACCGTGCTGCGGCTGCGGCGTGAGGCCACCGGTGAGATCGGGGCCGAGGATGTCAACACCTATGCCTATTCCGGCGGGACGGATGCCGCTTGGACCGGAGTTGAGACCACCGAGCCCGATCGGGTGGCCGCCTATGCCGCCTGGATCGACGGCCTGCCCGCGCGCGGTGGCTGGGAACTTCGAATCCGTGCCGCCTTGGCCAGCCTGTCGCCGACCGGCCGCCCGCCGGTGGTGATCACCATCAGCTCACCGGACAGCGTCACCGCTCTCAGCCCGCAGGACCGCAATTCGCTGCGCAACGGCGTGGCGGGGCTGGTCAATCTCAATCGCGGTATGTCCGCCACCGCCGCCCGAATCGTCAGCCAACCCTGATCAAGGCTGCCCGCCACGTGTGGACTCCTGCGAGAACGGCGTGGACTCTTGCGAGGTAACGGGCGTGGACTCTTGCGAGGCGACGGGAATTTTCGGGCCTCGCAGGGCAAAACCTCGCCGAATGTGGACTCTTGCGAGGACCTGGCGAGCGTTTGGGACGTGCGAAGGGCCCAATCGGGCGAATCCGACTCGAAAGCAGCACTCCGAAATCCGGCGTCAACGCAGGATCAACGTCTCGTGAACGTCGTGGACTGTTGCGATAAGTCTGTGGACTGTTGCGAGGTGCTCGAACGGAGAACTGCCGAGTCGCACAAACTATCCCGTGGACTGTTGCGTGCATGCTAATAGGAGTCTTTCTAATAACTTCTAATAGCCTTCTCGCAAGAGTCCTCGGCGACACTGCCACACAGCGGAGCTAAGGTGATGGACCGATTTGATCGACTGAAAATCCTCCACCCCACCACCCAACCAAATGGCCCTCCACCAGCCGCACAGCCGGGGACCAGCCAACAGGTAGCAGACAAGACAGACGCCAACTTGGGAACAGTTCATCAAATCCTTGAAGAGCATGGCAAGGCAGCAGCGCTTGCCACCGAAATAGATCGCCGCGTGGTCGAAGCAGCCGCCTCGTATATGGCAGACGAGGATGGCGCTGTTCGCTTCATCTACTCAGGCTGGGCGCAGGCGGCATTGCCGCACAAGAAGCTGCGCGACGACCAAGTCTGGCAAATTTCTTCTGAAAACGTGAAACTGATTGTCGAACCTGGCAGGCGCGCGGTTGACAATGCCGATCCTGAATGGGTCGGCGTGCCCTATGGCTCCCGCGCGCGGCTGATTATGCTGTATCTGCAAACCGAGGCTGTGCGCACGCGCAGCCGCGAGGTGGAACTCGGCCGGTCTCTGCGTGCTTGGCTGGGGCGACTGGGGATTTCGATTGGCGGGAAATCGATCAAGGATGTGCGCGACCAAGCCGAGCGCATCAGCCGCTGCCGCCTGACCTTTCATGTGCAGAACGGGAACCGCTCCGGGTTGATCAACCAATCCATTGTCGACAGCGCGATGTTCGTCGAATCCAACGAAGGTGGGCAATCGAGCCTGTTCCTCGACACCGCCAAGCTCAGCGAGACGTTCTACGACCAGTTGATGAAGCACCCAGTGCCGATCGAGGAAGCTGCGATCCGCTCAATCAACAACAATTCGATGGCGCTGGATATCTATTGCTGGCTCGCCTACCGGCTGCACCATCTTGACGGGGCGCGTCCGGTGAGCTGGAAGGCGCTGATGGGCCAGTTCGGCAGTGGTTATCGCGAGATATTCCATTTCAAACCGCGGTTCCTGGAAAACCTCCAGCTCGCATTGGCGGTCTATCCCAATGCCCGCGTTGATATTGATGAGCGTGGCCTGATTTTGCAGCCATCCCGTCCTCCGGTGCCGACCCGGATCGCGTCGGTCCGCTGACAACGCAAGAGTCCACGCTCGGGTGTGGACTCTTGCGTGAATCAACCATCAACTGATCAAGTTGAGATTGACGGCTCGGTGCAGAGTCCGCCACTGTCGCGGCATCAATTTGCAGCGGAGATGTCCGATGGATGGACAAGGATTTCGCGATGCACGTCGGCAGTTGCGACTCAGTCAGGGCGATTTGAAGGACGCCCTCAATCGCAGGCTTGGCCGGAGCTATGACAAGCCCAAAATCAGCCGCTGGGAAAATGGACATGAGCCGGTGCCGTCTGACGTGGCGCAGTGCCTGGGCGATCTGGTTGCCGGGCGTCCGCAGCACGCAAGGGTGATTGTGCTCGCCAACCAAAAGGGCGGCGTTGGCAAGACGACGTCGGCGATCAATCTGGCATATGGGTTGTCCCGTCACGCGTCTCGGGTGTTGTTGATCGATATGGACCCGCAAGCGACGGCGACAGTCGGACTACTGGCCGCGACCAGCATCGATTTGTATCGGCAGGGCCGCACGATGAATGAAGTCGTGCTGGGGGCCAAACCGCTCTCCGAGGTGATCGTGCCACACGAGACCATGTTGGAATCCGGTCGCCCCCTGCCCTTCGACCTCGCTGGCAGCCATATTGACTTGGCGGAAACTGACAGCCGGCGCGAGCCTGGCTTTGACGCAGTGCTGCGTGAGGCACTGGAAGATCTGCGTGGCAGCTACGATTACGTCGTGATCGACGCACCGCCCAATCTGGGTGTGTTGACCTGGATGGCGTTGGCTGCGGCGGAGGATGTGATCATCCCGGTGCGCACCGAGCCTTACGACGCGATGGGCGTCGGCCTTATTCTGAGTACGATCACCAAAGTGCAGCGCCGACTCAACCCCTCGCTGCGGCTGGCGGGAATTCTGCCGACCCAATATGGCCGACGCAAATCGGTTGATCGCGAGGTTCTGGCACATCTGGCGCAAGCGATGGCGGACAAGGCTCCAGTGTTGGAGCCGGTGCCGGAGAGTGCGGTGTTTGGCCACGCCGCGCGCAATGGGCGGATTGCCGCAGAAGTCTCTGCTTCCTCGCCAGCGGCTCAGGTGTATTTGCGGTTGGCTGCCGCAATTGCGGGAGGCAAGGCGCTGCCTGTGGCAGATATTCCACTTGAAACACGCGACTCTGGGGAGGCGTGATCATGGCGCGACAGGTCCGCAAATCGCCGATCCTTGGCACCGTGACGTCGATGATCGACGAAGCCTCTGGTCGTTTGGTGACCAACGCGGCAAAATTTCGCCACAGCTTTGAGGCTGAGATCGCGCTGATTGACCGTGATCCACAGCAGCCACGACGGGTGTTTCAAGCGGCTGATCTGGCGGGCTTGGCCGAGACCTTGCAGGCACAAGGACAGCTGCAACCGATCTTGTTGCGACGCAATCCGGAGAACGCCCGTCGCTGGATCATTGTCGCGGGCGAGCGTCGCTGGCGGGCAGCACAGTCGCTGGGGTGGACGCATATTCTGGCGATCGAGCACAACGGCGATGCCGAGGTTGTGGCGCTGATCGAAAATCTGCAGCGTGTTGATTTGTCTCCGGTGGAAGAGGCGAGGGGATTGCAACGACTGATCCGTGGCAAAGGCTGGTCGCAAGATCGGTTGGCGACGGCGGTGGGGAAGGCAAAGAGCGAGATCAGTGCGAGCCTGAAGATTCTGAGTCTGCCGGAGGATGTGTTGGATCGTGTTCTGACGTCAGAACTTCCGGTGCCGAAAAACGTCCTGGTGGAGATCGCCCGCGTTGAGGATGTCGAGCGCCGCAATGTCTTGATCGAGGCTGCGTTGTCGACAGGAGTGACGGTGCGGGCGATCCGCGAGCAGAGGCCCGCAGAGCCGCCATCTGAGTCAGCGACACCGGTCGGGCCGCTTGAGGCGGCGTCCCGCTCGCTGCGGCGGACAGTGTCACTGATCCGTGCAGCCAAGCTGGCACAGGAAGCGCTGCCCATCGAATTGGTTGAGGCACTGCTGTCATTGCGTGACGAGATAGATGAATTGATAAGGTAGGCTGTCCGGTTGGGGTATAGTCCAACCGGACGGATTGCGACGATCAGATTTCTGTCAGAATAGGATTGCCTTGTCGTTTTCTTGACGTTCGGCTTGGTAAGTCCTTAATTTGTCCTGACAGTTTGGGGATCACCATGAACGGCCAACGCATTGGCTATACCCGGGTTAGCTCGCTGGATCAGAACCCGCAGCGGCAGCTTGATGGCGAGCGGCTTGATCGCCTGTTCACCGATCACGCCTCGGGCAAGGATGCCGAACGACCGCAGCTTGAAGCGATGCTCGCCTATGTCCGCACAGGCGATGAGGTGGTGGTGCATGCGATGGACCGGCTGGCACGCAATCTGGATGATTTGCGCCGCGTGGTGCACGGCCTGACATCGCGCGGTATCCGCATCGTGTTTCTCAAGGAGGGCTTGGCGTTCACGGGCGAGGATTCACCGATGGCAATCTTGTTGTTGTCGGTGATGGGGGCGTTCGCCGAATTTGAGCGCTCATTGATCCGCGAACGCCAGCGCGAGGGGATCGCCTTGGCGCAGGCGCGCGGAGTCTATCGCGGCCGACGCAAGGCGTTGACGGAGGAGCGGGCGATCACACTGCGCCTGCGCGCCGCTTCAGGCGAGAAAAAGGCGGAATTGGCGCGCGAATTCGGGATCAGCCGCGAAACATTGTATCAGTATTTGCGTAACGCGGGTTGACCACCGCACGCCAGGCTTCGGTTGCCAATCCGCGCAGCGAGTGCTGCGGCACCAGATCGATCCAGTACAGCCAAGTCGCTGCGTTGGACAGGCTGGTCTTGTAGCGGTCCTCGCCAGCCAGGAAGTCGTAACGCGCGTGTCCCTCGGTGCGATAGAGCCCGATGGCCAGTTGATGCGAGGTCATGCCGGGCTTCTCATGTGGGCGGGCCGCCTGATAGTCGAAGCCGCTCTGATAGGTCATCACCTGGCTGCGATGCAGGAAATTGTAGAGATAGCCAATCACGGTATCACCCGCAGCGATTTCCAGCAGGTCGATCTCGCCGCGCGGCCAAGCGCGGGCAATCAATGCGCGATGAAAGCGGATGAATTTCGGATTGGCGAAGGCACCGCCACGCCCGCGTGCCATCCAGGTGCGCTGATGCAGCACCGCGAGCGCATCGAGCATCGCGCAAGCCTCTTGCACAGAGGCGGCGCGTCGGATCGCCAATGGCCCATGTTGGCTGTAAAGCCGAGACGAGCGGCGCAGTTGATACCGGGTGTTGGCGCTCAGCCTGCCAAGAAATCCCTCGTCGCCGTCTGGCAGCGCGCGGTAATCAACGTAAGGCGAGGGCTCGGTGCGCAGCAGGCGCATCACATGCCCCGACGCCTTGGCGGCATCGACGGTCTGAGAGCTCACCCCGGACATCACCAGCCTTGTGTTGGGATGGATGCCAAACAGCTGGTCGAGGCATGCGGGCAGGTCAGCGGCAGCGTTGTCGGCCAACATGATTCCGTTGTGCTCGACGAACATCGAATCGAAATCGGCATCACCGGTTTCATTGAGATGCAAAGTCTGCAACCCCAGCCGCATCGCGTCGCGGTTGAACAGAGCCAGACCAACATCCTCGCCATTGCTGCTGGCCTGCAACAGCACCGGATCGCGGTATCGGTCCTCGGCGAGACAGCCGACCCAGCTCCAGCTTTGGAAGAATGATATCTGGCTGCGTGCTTCGAGCGCGCGCCACCGTGCCGCCAGCGTCGGGAAATCACGGACTGGCGTCAGACGGACCTCAAGATCAGACATCACATGCGCGCGCTTGCCATCTGGCAGCGCTTCCCAAGTCTGGCAAAACCCGCCAGGGTCCGGCGCGGTCGCGTGGTGACTGGAGGATTGTCTGTCTTGCTGCGCATCATCGTCACCGGCCTTCTGCTGCCCCCGGTTGTTTTCCTGCTTCCACTGCTTGCCGGGATGCTGATGCTGAGCGGCAGGCTGCGCAGACTGGCGTTGGGCGTTGGCCTGTCGGGTTTGCTGCTGACGTCAATTCCACTGGTTCCATCTCTGCTGTTCTTGGCGCTTGAACACGGCATTGCATTCCAAATGGCGCCGAAGGGTGACCCCAGCGCGCCGGGTGCGATTGTGATCCTGGGGGGCACATTCAGCAATGGTCGCAACGAAGATGATCTGTCGCCCGGCGTCCAGCCCGGCGCCTTGACTGTGCAGCGGGTGCGCGCTGGTGTGGCATTGCAGCGCCTGACCGGGCTGCCGATGCTGGTCACTGGCGGCGGTGCCTCGGAGGCGACAGCGATTGGCACACTGATGTCCAGCATGATGCAGTCGGATTTTCACGCGCCGCCGCGTTGGGTGGAGCGGAAGGCCGCCGACACCTGGGAGAACGCGCTGTTTGGCGCGCAGATGCTGCGCCAGGACGGCATCAATTCGGTCTACCTCGTCACCTCGGCCTGGCATATGCGCCGCGCCTTGATCGCATTTGGCCATGCTGGACTGACGGTCTGGCCTGCGCCGGACTCGCTGCAGAACATCCCCGGCTCGTCGCTGACCGACTATATTCCATCGCCCAACGCGTGGTTGGACAGCTATTACGCGTTTCATGAGATCCTCGGCTGCATCTATTATGCGCTGTATCGCTGACCCGGTCTGTCCAGCCTCGGTCGATGGGTTGGATGCAGCCGCCCGGGCGCTGTTTCCAGACGCTGCCGCAGGCCCCGGCGTGGCGAGGCTCAATGACAGCCTGGACTGGTACCGTCTGATCGAGGCCACAGCGCTGCCGGATGCTCAGGTGGCCGCTTATCTGACGATCCGGCAGGACAGCACTGCGATCAGCGTTGTGCCGATGCTGCGTGGCGCCGATGGCCGGATGCGTGGATTCACCACGCCCTATACCTGCCTCTACCAACCGCCAGGCACGGTCGGACTTCCGCCCTCGGTCAGCCGCGGGATCGGTGCGGCAACAGGTGCTTGCAATAGCAATGTGCTGCAATTCGATGCGCTCGACCCGCAGGCAGCGTGGCTGGAGCCATTCTGCAGCGGGCTGCGTGATGCCGGGCGGGTGGTGCTGCGCTATGAACATTTCGGCAATTGGTGGCAGGGTTTGGGGCAGGGGGGCTGGACCGCTTATTTGGCGGGACGCCCAGGAGCGTTGCGCGAGACGATTCGCAGGCGCAGCGCTCGGGTGGCACGGGATCCGGATCTGCGCCTGGAGATGATCCGCGGCGGCGACGCGCTGGAGCGCGGTATTGCCGGTTTCGAGGCGGTCTACGCACGCAGCTGGAAACAAGCCGAACCGCATCCGGATTTCAACCCGGCGATGATGCGCATGGCGGCGAGCCTCGGGTTGCTGCGGCTTGGGCTGCTCTGGCAGGGAGAGACAGCGATTGCTGCGCAATACTGGGTGGTGGCCGACCGAATTGCGCAGGTACTCAAACTGGCGCACGCCTCCGAAGTCGATGCGTTGTCACCCGGCACGGTGCTGACCGCCTGGATGATCCGCCAATTGATCGAGACCGAGCAGATCGTCGGCCTGGATTTCGGGCGTGGCGACGATCCCTACAAGCAACATTGGGCGAGCCAGCGGCGACCACGCATCGGTGTCGTGGCAGTCAATCCGCGCAGTGTGCAAGGCTCCTTGCTGTTGGCACGCCACGGTGTGGGCTGGCTGCGCCGACATCTTCGGCAGGCGATGCTCAGGACGTGACCTTCGCCAAGCCAACCCGCGGCATTGGTGACATTTTAATGCTTTCCAGTGTTCCCTCAGCCGCCTAAAGCCGAGGGAGAGGCTGTGTCCGACAGGAGATTGCGTTGAAGACCTATGTCGTGACGGGAGGGGCCGGGTTCATCGGCTCGCATCTCACCGACGCGTTGCTGGCGGCCGGGCATCACGTCGTTGTGGTGGATGATTTTTCCACCGGCAAGCGCGCCAATCTCGATCCGCGCTGTGTGGTGCTGGAAGGCGACGTACGCGATCCGGCCTTACTGCATCAGGCGATGGAGGGGGCATCTGGCTGTTTCCATCTGGCGGCAATTGCGTCGGTGGAACTGGCCAATCGCGATTGGACGGGCACGCACGGCGTCAATCAAGGCGGCACGGTGGCGGTTCTCAACTCGGCCCGTGCTGCGGGGCTGCGGCCGGTTGTCTATGCATCCTCGGCGGCGGTCTATGGCGATATCGGAGGCGCGGTGGCACATGAAGCGTTGGAGCCAAAGCCGCTGACCGCCTATGGGGTCGACAAATACGGTTCCGAGCTGCACGCCAGGATCGGCTACCATCTGCACGGCGTGCCCAGCATGGGGATGCGGTTCTTCAATGTGTATGGCCCGCGCCAGGACCCACATTCACCCTATAGCGGGGTGATCTCAATCTTTGCGCGACGCGCCAAGGCGGGGGAAGTGCTGATCGTCAATGGTGACGGCCAGCAGACCCGTGATTTCGTTCATGTCGCCGATGTGGTGTCGCATTTGAAGGCGGCGATGGCGCTGCTGCACCATGCGCCACAGCAGGCGGTGCTGAATGTCTGCACCGGACGCAGTGTGACTGTGCAGGAACTGGCCGAGCAGATGCTGCGCGCTTCCAATGCAGACCCGGCAAGAATTACGTACGGCACGGTGCGGTCCGGTGATATTCGCATGTCGTTCGGCTCAAATGAAGTGGCAAGCGCCCGGCTCAGCCTGCGCGCGAATATTCGGCTTGCCGACGGGCTTCGCGACCTGCTGCTTGCACCGACTGCAGGTCAGCCGGCCTCCGCAGACTGAGTCTCGCCGGCATAGAAGATCTGCTTGGGCGGATCGATCATCAGGCGCGACGTACGGTCTAGCCTGGAGACCAAGGCGATGTAGATCCAGTACATTTCGACGTAAGCAACGCTCAACAGCGAACCTGCCGCCGCATAAACGATAATGCTGATCTGCAACATGCGGGCGAGGTCAGCAGCCCATCGCATGTCTTTGCGCTTTCGGCAGCGCCTGATAACGTTGTGGCACTTGATCAGGCTAACAAACATTATAGTCATGTAGCAAAAAAAGCCGGTAAAACCCAAATCACCCAGCGTTTGAAAATATATACTATGTGCC
>CAITEF010000051.1 GCA_903891315.1 uncultured Rhodospirillales bacterium
AGCGCGTTTGGGCGGAGACGCTTGCGCGTTCGGGCGGGCCGTTCCTGAACGGAGCGACGCCGGGGATTGCGGACTGCATGTACGCGCCGGTGGTGTTCCGCTTCATGACGTATGCGCCGGAACTGTCGGCAATTTCCGAGGCCTACATCGCAACCATGCTGGCGCATCCGTTGATGCAGGACTGGAAATCCGCCGCCGCCCTAGAGCCTGCGCAGTCGTATATCGCCACGATGGAAGCGCCGGTTGTTTGATTCAACGGGTTGCCCTCCGGCCCTCACCGCCCGCATATTCGGGCGGCTAGAGACTCTGCGGGATTCCTCCGAAAGAGCCGCCGCGTTAGGTTGAGCCTATGTCCCGCGTTGCCATCGTGCTCCCGCCACGGGAGATGTTCTCCGCCCAGGCCACCGGTGCGGTGGGGATTCTGGCGCGCGTGCTCGCTCGCCGTCATGCGGGCGCGGAATGCATCGTCTATGGCATGCCGACACTCACCCAGCCCTTCACCGACGTTGATTTCGTGCCCGTCCCGCTGGCTTTCCGCCCATTCCGCAAAGCGACACGCTATGCGCTCGGCCTGATCGCCGCACTGAAGCGCAATCGGCCTGATATTATTGAGGTGCACAACCGGTCGGATATCGCGCTCGCCCTGGCGCGGAAATTCTCCAAAATCCCGGTGGTTCTCTTCCTGCACAACGACCCGCAAGGCATGCGCGGGGCGAAAACCGCCGCTGAGCGCGAATTCCTGCTCGCCCGCCTCGCTCTTGTCGCACCGGTGTCTGCCTATCTGCGCGAGCGGCTGCTGGACGGCGTGCAAACGCGGGCGCGGGTGGAAGTGTTCCCGAATTTCGTCGATCTCGCCGAGATGCCGAAGCCCGCGCCGCAGAAATGCATCCTGTTCGCCGGGCGGGTGGTCGCCGACAAAGGGGCGGACAGTTTCGTCACCGCCTGCGCCAAGGCGTTGCAATTGCTGCCGGGCTGGCGTGCCGAGATGATCGGGGCCGACCGCTTCGGCTCTGACAGCCCAGACACGCCGTTCTTGCAGAAACTCCGCCCCGAGGCGGACGCCGCCCATGTCACCATGCTGGGCTGGCAGCCGCATGGTGTCGTGCTGCACGCCATGGCCAAGGCCTCCATCGTGGTGGTGCCGAGCCGCTGGAACGAGCCGTTCGGCCTCACGGCTCTGGAGGCGATGGCCTGCGGTGCCGCGTTGCTCTGCGCCCCGCGAGGTGGGCTGGCCGAGGTGATGGGGAATGCAGCCCTTCCGATCAACCCAGACGACCCGGCGATGATCGCCGCCAACATCATCGCCCTCGCATTGGACGCGCCCCGCCGCGCGGCGTTGTCGCGGGCCGGACTGGCGCGGGCTGCCGAGTTCTCCGCCGAAATCGCGCTCGAGAAACTCGCCGCACTACGCAGCCGCGTGCTGGCGGAATGGCCGTCGCATTGAAGCCTTCCTATATAGGCGCAAACGACCTTCGGGAGCCTCATGATGTCTGAAACACTTGCTCCAACCAATCTTGTGCCCGTCACCGTGCTGACCGGCTATCTGGGTGCTGGCAAAACCACGCTGCTCAACCGCATTCTCTCCGAACAGCATGGCCGCAAATACGCCGTTGTGATCAACGAGTTCGGCGAACTCGGCGTGGACAACGACCTCGTGGTGGACACCGACGAGGAAGTCTTCGAGATGAACAACGGTTGCATCTGCTGCACCGTGCGCGGCGACCTGATCCGCATCCTGGGCGCGCTGATGAAGCGCAAGACCAAGTTCGACGGCATCATCATCGAGACCACTGGCCTCGCCAATCCGGCCCCCGTCGCCCAGACCTTCTTCGTCGATGACGGCATCAAAAGCCGCACCAAGCTCGATGCGATCGTCACGGTGGTGGATGCGAAGAACCTCGCCGCCCGCCTCAAGGACAGCGCCGAAGCCGCTGAGCAGATCGCCTTTGCCGACAAGGTGATTCTCAAC
>CAITEF010000052.1 GCA_903891315.1 uncultured Rhodospirillales bacterium
GTCCACACCACCGGTCAGCACCTTGCCCGACGACGGCACGACAGTGTTGTAGGCACGCGCCAGACGGGTGATCGAATCCAGCAGGATCACCACGTCGCGCTTGTGTTCCACAAGGCGCTTGGCCTTCTCCAGCACCATTTCGGTCACCTGAACGTGGCGCGTCGCCGGTTCGTCGAAGGTGGAGGCGACAACCTCGCCTTTGACGGTGCGCGCCATGTCGGTGACTTCCTCGGGGCGCTCGTCGATCAGCAGCACGATCAGAAACGCTTCCGGATGGTTGGCCGAGATCGAGGTTGCGATCGATTGCAGCATCACCGTCTTGCCGGTGCGCGGCGGGGCGACGATCAGGGCGCGCTGGCCCTTGCCGATGGGTGCCACCAGATCGATCACGCGCGGGATGTTGTCCCGCGTGGAGCCCTTGGCCGGGAGCTCCTTCATCTCAATTTCCATCTTCAACCGCTGATCGGGATAGAGCGGTGTGAGGTTGTCGAAATTGATGCGGTGCTTGACCGCCTCTGGGGCCTCGAAATTGATCGTATTGACCTTGAGCATGGCGAAATAGCGCTCGCCATCCTTCGGTGCCCGGATCTGGCCTTCGACGGTGTCGCCGGTGCGCAGGCCGAAGCGGCGCACCTGAGTGGGGGAGATGTAGATGTCGTCCGGGCCGGGCAGATAGTTCGACTGCGGCGAGCGCAGGAACCCGAAGCCGTCGGGCAGGATTTCGAGAGTGCCTTCCCCGTAGATCGCCTGGTCGTTCTCGGCCAGCGTCTTGAGGATGGTGAACATCATGTCCTGCTTGCGCAGCGACGAGGCGTTCTCGATGTTCAGTGATTCAGCGAATGCCAGCAGGTCTGGCGGGGTTTTGGCCTTGAGTTCGGCGAGATGCATGTGTGCGCCTGAAAATGGCTCGGAAGCCTGGGGAGAATCTGGACCTCGGGCGGGGCGCTTTTGGCTCGGCCCGGTTTCAGCGCGTCAAGCGATGCTGAACAGTCCGGTGGGAGGAGGGAGACGGGGCCGGATTCGAGGCCGCGTCATGTTTCGCATACGCGGGGGCGGGGTGGTTCGTCAAGCGTTGGGTGGATTTGTGGTTAAGGGAAGCTACGAACGGTTCCCATTTTGGGAAATTTGATCTAGAAAGCAGATGCAGGTGATCGCGGTTTGAACGTTGAGGGAGTTCTGGACCATCCATCCGCAGGCGGCTGTGCCTCTGCGCACATGGCACGGCGATGTATCAAGCGCGGTCTGGATGGGTCCGCAGGATATCAAGGACCAGTTCGGCCATAAGGTCGATTTCTTGGCAGATGACCGGGTGATTTTCGACATTTCCGGCAACAAGTATCGACTGATTGCAAGAGTGGTGTTCAGGTATCGCGCCGTGCAAATTAAATTCATCGGACCGCATGCTGAATATGACCGCATTAATCCGGAGACGGTGCAATGAAAGAGATCCGCCCTCTGCACAATGAGGCCGATTACGATTGGGCACTCAACGAAGTTAATCAGTATTTTGAGAAGGAACCTGAACCGGGAAGCATGGAGGGGGATCGATTTGAGCTGTTGTTGCTGGTGATCGGTGATTACGAATCCAAGCACTATCCGATGGAACCACTCGACGCACCCGAAATGCTGCGTGGCGCAATGGCGAACCATGGCTGGACGCAGGCCGATCTCGCCAAAGTACTGGGCTCCAAATCCCGTGCCTCTGAGGTTCTAAACCGAAAGCGGCATCTGACGCTGGAGCAGATCTGGAAGATCCGTGAAGCGTGGAAGTTGCCCGCAGAGGCGTTGATCAAGCCTTATCCGCTGCGGAAATCGGAGTGAAGCGCTACGGCAATAAAGGGGTTCGGCGGTATGCGCAGATTTCGGTCATCGAGCCGTCAGGTTTGGGCAGTAAGATGAAGTCCGATAGCCCCTCGCCACTGTCACCACTCTCATCGCGGCTGCCTCGTTCTCTACGATGCAACAATTTGTCGGAATTTTATCGCAGTTCAATGAAAGTTTTTCGTGATCGACATGGCCTCTCGTCTGGCGCGGCTTGGGTTCTGGTTGAAAGATCGGCTGGAGATGGTGGTCGCCGGCATCAGGACACCTCACATGCCGCCGATTGTTACTGCACCGTGGCGAAATGTGCCATCAATTCCGCATCAACCCGGCTGCACAATCACCATGAACACGATGATGATCATCAAAACCGTCGGCACCTCATTGGCGTACCGGTAAAACCGCTGCGGCTTCACATTGCGGTCATCCAAGAAATTCTTCCGCCATTTCGAGCAAGCCCCGTGAAACCCGCTCATCAAAATCACGCACAACAACTTCGCGTGCCACCACGGCGCCGTCCAATCCACTGCACCCGGCGTCAGCACCATCAGAACCCCAAATAACCAGGAGGCGATCATCGCCGGGTTCATGATCTGCTTGAGCAGCCGACGTTCCATCACCTTGAACCGCTCACTCTCCACCGAGCCGCGCACCAGATCGCAATGATAGATGAACAGGCGCGGCAGATAGAACAGCCCTGCCATCCAGGCGATCACCGAGATCACGTGTAAGGCCTTGAAATACAGCAGAAACGGGCCGAACGCGTCGATCGTCATGCGACTTTCCTTAGAGCAAGCGACACCAGACGCGGCAAATCTGCCATTGCATGGAACGGCACAGCGCCGACCGCACGAAACAAATCCTCATTGCCATGCGGTGCATAGGCAAGACAATCCATCCCAGCCGCGCGCGCGGCACGCATGCCGGTGAGACTGTCCTCAATCACCAGACACTCGCTGGGCGAAACTCCCTCAGCAACGGCAGCCGCAAGATAGATATCCGGCGCGGGCTTGCCCTGCGGCACGTCCTGATAGGAATGCGTCCGGCCCTGTGTGCGGTCGAGAATGCCAAGGCGGGCGAATTTAACTTCCATTTCGGCATGGGACGAGTTGGAGGCGACGCGCCAGGGCAGGCCAAGGGCGGAGACACCATCCAAGGCTGCAATCGCGCCCGGAATTGCCTCGGCTTCACGCGCCAGCGCCACCTCGAAGGCAACACGCAATATCTCGCCGAAATCATGCGGGATCGGGCGGCCGATCTTGGCCTCGATCATCGGCACCATCCCAGGTAGCGTCATGCCAACGAACAGCCGGTCTGCCTCGTCGGGCGTCATCGGCCAGCCGATCTTGCTCAGCTCACGGGCGATGATCCGATTGGCGATGCCTTCGCTGTCCACCAGTACACCATCGCAGTCAAAGATGACCAGCCGCAGCGGCGTGCGGCAGGCTGCGAGAAATTCCTCTGCCGTCATGCCGCCTCGGCGAGCGTGGGCGCGGTTTCGTCCGGGGTCGGCGCCGTCGGGGCCACTGCACCCGCGCGGGCATGCGGGCAGTCCTGGTGGTCTTTGTAGCAGGTGCGGCTGCCAGCGAAACTGCACAGACCGATATCGCGACCACGGGTCCGGCGGATCAACGCGGCCATCGCCTGGATGAAGCCAGGGTCGGAATTCTGCGCGGGTGTGCGGAAATAGGCAGGAACACCGGCTTCCTTGGCCAAGTCGCGATACTCGACATCAAGTTCCACCAGCGTCTCGGAATGTTCGGAGACGAAGGCAATCGGTACCACCAGAAGTGCCACCTTTTCATGTGCGGCGCGTTCGATCTCCTCCTCAGTGGAGGGGCCGATCCATTTCTGCGGGGTGGCGCGCGATTGGTAGCAGACCACGGCATCAAGGCCTGGAATCGCCATGCTGCGTACCACGGCGGCCACTGTGCGCTCAACCTGATGCTGATATGGATCACCGCCTTTGATGATGCTCTCCGGCAGGCCGTGTGCGGAGAACAGCACGCGCAGCCTGATCGCCGTATCAAGCGTGGCGCGCGCCTCGTGATAGGATTTCCGCACCGTCTCCGCCTCCGCATGCACGAAGCGAGAGTCGGAATGGTAGCAACAGATCGACCGCGTCGGCTTGACCAGCCCGACTGACGCCGCCGCCTCGCGCCAGGCTGTGAAGGAACTGCCCGTCGTGGTGGTGGAGTATTGCGGATAAAGCGGCAGCAGAATCACCTCATCCGGGTCCCACGCCTTCACCTCGGCCGCCGCTTCTTCGCTGAACGGGTGCCAGTAACGCATGGCGACGAAGCAGCGGGCGTCGATCTCGGGCAGAGCCACCTCGATGGCGCGCGCCTGATCGATTGTCAGCTCCAGCAACGGCGATTTGCCGCCGAGCAGACGGTAATTCTCCGAAGCCGGTTTCTTGCGCGCGCCCGCGATGATCCGCGCCAGCAGCGGGCGGATGAAAAACGGCACGCGCAAAATCGCCGGGTCGAGGAACAGATTGAGCAGGAACGGATAGACCGATTCCAGCTTGTCTGGTCCACCCAGGTTCAACAGGACAATGGCAATGCGAGGCCGGGTTACGGTCATGCTTGGCAACATGGCCTCCATCTGCTCCGCGTCAAGCACGGATCACCTCACGCATTGCGGATCTGCTCGACCAACGCCTTCACATGATCCGGGTTGGTCTGTGGCAGAATGCCGTGCCCAAGATTGAAGATATGTGGCCTGCCCTTCAGAGCGTTGAGAATGCTTGCCGCCTCTGCCTCCAACGCAGCCCCACCAGCCACCACCGCAAGCGGGTCGAGATTGCCCTGCAGCGCCACATGCGCCGGGATCATCGAGGCGGCAATCGACGGCTCAGCCGAGGTGTCGATTGCCACACCCTGCACACCGGTGTTGTGCGCGTATTCGCCCAGCATCAGCCCGGCCAAACGCGGGAAGCCGATCACCGGCGTGCGCGGGAAGCGTTCGCGCATTTTGGCGGTGATCCGCGCCGTCGGTTCGATGACGTGCTTGCGGAACAACTGCGGCGAGAGAATGCCGGACCAGCTGTCGAACAGCATCACCGCCTCAGCCCCGGACAGCACCTGGGCCGAAAGATAGGTGATCGTCGCCGCGATGATTTTTTCCATCAGCAGCTCGAACAATTCCGGCTGGCCATGCGCCATCGCGCGGACATGGGCGAATTCTTTCGAGCCACCGCCCTCGATCATGTAGCAGGCCACCGTGAACGGCGAGCCCGCGAACCCGATCAGGGTTGCAACACCCTCGCCTTCTTCCTCGCGCTTGATCAGCGCGGCGCGGACCTGCCGCACCGTCTCCAACACCGGTGCGATGGCGGCGCGCACGCCCTTCTCGTCCAGCGCCTCGATCTGTTCGCGGGTGCGGATCGGCGGCAACACCGGGCCTTCACCTTCCGCGAAGGTCAGATCCTGGCCGAGCGCCCAAGGCAGCACCAAAATGTCGGAAAACAGGATCGCCGCATCCATGCCGAAGCGACGCACCGGCTGCATCGTCACCTCGCAAGCGAGTTCCGGTGTGGTACAGAGATCCATGAACCCCTTGGTCTGCGCCCGCACCGCCCGATATTCCGGCAGGAATCGTCCTGCCTGACGCATCAACCACACTGGCGGCGGCCATACCGGTTCGCCGTTGAGCACCTGCA
>CAITEF010000053.1 GCA_903891315.1 uncultured Rhodospirillales bacterium
CTTCACCGATCACGCAATCGGGTTCCCATTATTATGAGACGTTCACATTCACTTATGATAATGGCCCAGCATCTGCGAATATCTACTCCGTTGATATCCCCGAACTGAATGCGGGCGACATCAATTTCAACTACCTTGGAAATTCCAACGGCATTGGATCGGCGGTGACTACCATTGCCGAAGTGAACAACCCGAATTACGCTGGCACTCCAACAGAAAATCATTATATAGAATTCATTTGGGCTGGAACCACATTTGGCTCTGGCTATAGCCCGCTGACGTTCACCGCGCTTGTTTCGTCCAATCAGACGACACCTGTTTCAGCCGGAGTACAGGACTACAGTGGAACGAATTTCACCACTGCACCCTTCAGCGTTCCCAATCCCGCCACAGTGCCGGAGCCCGGTTCGCTGGCGATTTTGGCCACCGCCGCTGTCGGTTTGATCCGCGCACGTCGCCGCGGCTGATCTTGGCTGACGGGAGCCGCGTTTGGCGACTCCCTCGTCTGCATGCACATCTTACTCTTCGCTCACAACGCCTACACCGAAATCAACAGCGGTGCGGCGAGGTCGTTGCGTTTGATGATGGAATGGCTGGCTGAAAGCGGGATGACCTGCACCGCCCTCGGCAGCGGTCGGTTCGACCAGTCACGTGACACCGATATCGCGGAACTCAATAACCGTATCGCCGCTGCCGACAATGCTGTGGTTGAGCGCGACGCAACATCTGGAGTGATTCCGGTTGCTCGGTTTCGTCTGCGTGGCGTTGATGTCATCAGTGTGGAGACGCGTGGCAATCATCGTACAGAAGATCCACGCGGACTGTATCAAATCTACGGTCTGTTCAAATCTTTCCTAGAACAGACCCCGCCGGACATTGTGCTGTCCTATAGCGGCGGCAGTCTTGTCCAAGCAGGTCTCCAACTGGCACGTCATCATGGCATTCAAACGATCTTCACCTTGCGCGCTCTCGGATATGATGACCGCGCCCTGTTCGCCCATGCCGACCGCGTGCTGCTCAACAGTCAGATGATGATTGAATATTATGGACGAATGATTGGCTTGCAGAACTCCGCCTATCTGCCCTCCCCAATGAACTGGCGCGAAGTGCTCTCCGATGACGACGATGCCCGCAGCTTCGTCACCTTCATCAACCCATCGCCCCACAAAGGCATCGTCTTTTTCGCCAGACTGGCAGAGGTGCTGGCGCGATTCCGTCCAGATATTCCGATCCTGGTCGTGCAATCCGGTGGCAGCGCCGAGCCCTTGGCCAACACGCCCGGCCTTGATCTCGCCCGCCACCCACAGATTCTCGTCAGTCCACCTATCGCCGATCAGCGGCAGATCTACGCTCTGACCAAGATTCTCTTGGTCCCCTCAGTGTTTGAGGAGCCCTTCGGACGGGTTGCCGCGGAGGCGATGATCAACGGCATTCCACCCATTGTCAGCGATCGCGGAGGTCTGCCGGAGACGGTCGGCGACGGCGGGATCGTGCTCACGCTGCCGGATTGGATCACACCCACTGAACACAGAATCCCCTCCCCCGCGGAGGTAAAACCGTGGTTCGATGCAATTGTGCGGTTATGGACCAATAAAGCCGAATATGACCGTGCCGCGTCAGCCGCCAAGCAAGCAGCGATCCGGCTATATGACGAGCGGATGCTCAAGCAGCGCTATCTCGATTATTTCACCGCCAAGGGTCCGTTTCCGCCACTGTTTGCCGACTGATCGCTACACCCCATCTCCCGCCGCCACGTCGCCAGCAACGCGTCGCGCCCCTCGCGCAAATCCTGTCCGCTCCGCCCCGGATAATCGGTCTCCCGCCCCATCCGGCCCGACCACAGCGCCCGGTTGAACGCGTCCACATCGAGATGATCCTCCACCTCGAAATTCTGCCCGCGTGACGCCCAATCCCAGTAATGCGCATCGTGCAGCCGATCACGCTGGCACAAAGCCGGGCCGTCCAGCGCAGCCGCCCGGGCGGGAACCGGCAGATCGGTTGTGCGCAAAATCTCCGGCACGATGGCGCGATAGGTCCAATTCGGCTGCGACAGATCGAACACCTCGTCCATCGGCGCGGTCAGCCCGTCATTGAGCCCCATCGGCGGCAGACCTAGAACTTCCTCGATGGTGCGCAACATCGAGACGGTGGTGTAGCGGGTCGAGACGACAGCCTGGCGCTTCACGTAGGGCCCAATCACGAAGGCAGGTGCCCGATGGGCATCGACATGATCCGGTCCGCTCTGCGCGTCATCCTCGGTGACAAAGATCAGTGTCGATCCCGCCTCGCGCGAGGCAGCGACCGTCTCGACCAGCAGACCGAGTGCGTAGTCATTGTCGGCGAACTGGGTCTCGACGGTGTTCACCCCATCCCTCGCCTCTTTGAAATTGCCGAAATGGTCGTGCGGCAGACGCAGCAGCGTGAGCGTGGGCAGCGTTCCTGCCGCATCGGCTTCGCGGAATTCGCGCTGCCATTCGCGGATGCGCCAGAAATCGGCGAATTCCATATCAAAGCCGCGGTAATACGGATCGGTGCGGCCCATCAGCGCCTGCTTGGTGGTGGAGAACACCACCAAACCCTTGGCCGCCGGATCATGCTCGGGCGGAATGCGCTTGGGGCTGTCCTTGCTGTAGCTGGAGAGGTCGCCGAAGAATCCGTAATTGCGCACCGAAAGCCCCGTCCGCAGCGCCTGATCCCAAATATACCCACGCCCCTCACCACCGCCCGCCGCATCGGGGGCCGCGACATCTGCGGTGCCCGCCAGCAGATCAGGATCGTCCGGCACGCGCGGATCGGCGTCGTGGCGCTCGGCGGCGGTGGGCAGCGCCACATTGATCATGCGGTTCTGCCCCTCCCAGTCATAGGTCAGGCCATGCTGGCCGGAGAACACCGGCACAGTCTTTTCCGTCATGTCACTGGTGCGCGCCGCCGTGCTCCAATTCCAGCCGGTCGCACTCACCGCCCCGGCATCGGTGAAATTGTCGAGTGTCACGAAGGCGCGGGCGAGCGCGTGGTGGTTGGGGCTGAGGGCTTCCGGGAACATCGCCAGATGCGGATCGCCATTGCCGCGCTCCAGATCGCCGAACACCTGATCATAGGTGCGGTTCTCCTTGATCACATAGATCACGTGCCGAATCCGCTGATGCAGTTCCTGCATCACCGCATGGTCGACTTGAGGCCCGGCAGGCGGGAAATTGTCGTTGCGGGCCACCTGTCGAGTGAGTGCTGCCAGCGAGGCGGGTGACGGCAGTTTCATCGCCAGAAAACCAGCCTTCTCCAACTGCAGCACCATCTGGTTGCTCGAACGGCATGGCCTATCGTCTCCCGTCGTAGAGGGCTGGCAACCCGCTGGATTGGGGCCGGGCGGGGCCTTGCCGTTGGCGACGTAGAGGAACCTGCCGTCCCGGCTCACGGAAACCGCGTTCGGATACCACCCGGTCGGGATCAACCCGATGCTGCGGCTGGTTCCGGTTGGTTTGGCATTGGCATCGTCGTCGTCATCGTCATCATCGTCGGCAGGCTTGGCCGATGGTGCCAGAACATCGCTGTCCAGTCGTACCACGCTGATCGCGTTCAGCCCGCCAAGCGAGACGAACAGCACGCGCTCATCGGTCGACAAGGCCAGAAAGTTCGGGTTCGCCCCTCGCAGGCCAGCCGGATTGGGCAAAATTTCGGCGGGGGCGGCAACCTTGATGTCGGCGAGCACGCGGAAATTTTGCGTCTCGATCGCCGCCACCGTGTCGGAATTGTCTTGCGCGATATACAGGCGACTGCCGTCACGCGAGACCAGCATCTGGTTCGGCGAACCCGCCAGCCGCAGCCGCCGGGCCACCGTGATCGCATTGCCCCTGATGTCGAGTGCCAAAACCTCCCGGTCACGCTGGATCGACACGAAGGCGCGGCTGGGGGAGGACCACGCGACCGTCCACGGATAGGATCCGCCCGGCGTGCCGGATTGCAACGGATTGATCCGGCCCGGACGCAGATCGCGCTCAGCCGTCACGGCACCGGTGGCTGCATCAAGCAAGGTGACGGAATCGTTCTCGTAATTGGCTATTAGCACGGATTTGCCGTCCGGGCTGGCCGCCAGTCCGCTCGCCACCGGTTTGATCTTCGGCCCGTTGCCCTCTTTGTGACCGAGTTTGCCCTGCCAGTCGGCAACAAAGCCGCCCTTTTGCCAGCGATAGCGCAGCACCGAATCGTCCACCCCGCCACTGACGTAAAAGCCGCGCCCGTCCGGAGCCCAGCCAAGGCCGATGAAGCTATTGGCCAGCGCAATCACTTGACGCTGGACAGGAGCACCCGCGCTGACATCGAAGACGAAGACGTATTCTTTCGAGCCTTCATCCTGCTTCTTGCCATCGGCACCATAGGTCAGGTTGTAGCCGCTGGTCAGGATCAGCAGCGCGTTGCCGTCCGGCGACAGCGCCATCGCCACAGCGGAATCAGCAAGGAAATCCGGCAATCCGGCCAGATGCGGATTGAGCGGCTGAAAGATCGACCCCGGGGCCGCCGAGGGGGTGACGCGCATGCCGGTCGGCAGCATCTCTCCTTGAGTCTGTGCGCGGACACTCCCGCCGACGAGCGAGACCAACAACCAGACAAGCGCCAATATCCGCAACATCAGAGTCTCCTTCATCAGCGTGAGGGAGGACTCGTTCGGCGCGGCTGTCCATCGCCGCCAGATGAATTTTCACCGACGATGGCTTGGCTCAGCCGTTGTAATTCAACACATGCAGCCCAGCATTCCAGTCACTGAGGAAGACCAGACCGTTCTTCTGCACATTCACATCGCAGCTTTGCGGTGCGAGCGCGTTGCCTGGGCGTGGGTCGACGATCTTCGCTGGCGGCGGCGCGACATAGCTCGCCACTTCGCGCGGCGCGTATTGGTTCGCAATATCGAAAACCCGCAGCCCGGCATTGTGATAGGTGGCGAAAATCGTCGTCTCGCTTTGGAATGTGCCCGGTCGGTTCTCGTGGAAATTGTGCGGCCCGAAATTCTCGCCGGGACGGCACCAATCCTGATCGGACGGCGTCGGCAGGGTGGCGATGGTGATCGGGTTGGATTTCTCCTTCACATCATAGACCCAGCCATAGAATAGGCCCTTGGAGCAGGCGAACCCACTCGACTCATCGAGCACCAGCGCCAGATCGCGGCCCGGCAGCGGCAGGGGCGAGTGGGTGCCGCCCGGATAAGTGGGGAAGGTGTTGCGATGGGCGATCAGCTTGATGTTGGCCGGATCTTTCACATCCAGAATGGTCATCCCGCCATCCCGCCACGCCGCATAGCCGAAATCGCCCGCCACCAGCATGTGATGCAGCGCGAAACGGCCCTTGCTCCAGCTTGGCGTCTCACCCGCCGCACGATTCATCCCCGGCATCCACCAGCGACCGGCGATGGTCGGCTTGGTCGGGTCCGAGATGTCGGCGACAACCAGGATGTGGTCGGTGAAACCGTCCATATGCGCCGAGAGATAGGCATATTTGCCGCCCACCCACCACAACCGGTTCAGCCCGATGCCGGGAATTTCCAGAAAGCCGATCTGGCGCGGCTCGGCTGGGTTCTTGATGTCGAAGATCAGCAAGCCAGCCACGAAATCGCCCTTGTTCTTGATGCCGCCCGCAAAGGACTGCTCGTAATACGACACGCTCGGATTGTAGCGGCCGATGGTCGGAATATCCGCCCCGGCCACCGCCAGCATCATGTCGTCCATCACCTGGATATGATGCGTCCGCGTGTTCGGCGGTGCCGCCCAGAACTTCACCGGCTTCGGCTCGGCCGGGTTGGCGATATCCAGTACAGTGATGCCATTGCTGAACATGTGGCCCACCAGCGCATAATGGCCGCTGACCATCACCTGCACGCCATCAGGCTTGCCGCCTTGATCGGAAAAAGCGAGATGGCGGATGCGCCCGGTGGAGGGTGGAGCGGCGCGCAGAATTGACGGAGCCGATAATGTCGCGCCACCAATCGCCGAAGCTTTCAGCAGCACCCTGCGGGTCAACAACGCCATCTGCGGGACCTCCGATTCTTCTTGCTTGCTGAGTTGATAGACGCTTAACAGCGCATCACAACTGCTAACACATTGGTAATATTAAGGAGACCTGAGCCGCGTCAATTTGACCAATAACAATCTCGTCAGATGGGGAGAAGGATGTGCAATGCGTTTGCAGAACACCGGTCGCACGGTCTCTGCACGGGCGGCTTCGCCGTATCAGGCGACCCTGCGGCTGGTACGGCGATCCGGCTTCTGAGCAATGTTATTCTTACCACGCGCCGGACGCTGCGCCACAGCTTCCGGACGGCCATCCAGTTCCTGAGCAATGCTCTTCTCACCACGCGCCTCACGCTGCGCCAAAGCGTCCGCTATGAATTCGCGGATCAGCTCGCCTTTGCTCTTGCCTTCGGTGAATGCGAATTGCCTGATAACTCTGTCCATCTCGATTGGAAGATAGACAGTCCGTAACACCATATTTTCAGAGTCGGCCACGGTCATCAATCCGTCATGTGTGACCCCTATATGTACATATGAATATGTCTCAGTCAAGGCGAGATGGCCTCGAAATAGGGTTTCAGCAGCGCGTCCGACATCGCGCCCAGCGCCATGAGCGAGGAATAAGACGGGCTGACAATCTGCGACAGCATCGGCGCATGCAAACCACGACATCCTGTCAGCGGCAATTCCATGCTGTCGGACATGGCACTTTGCATACGTGGCTTATCGCCCAAAACTTCGTGCTGCCAGACACTTGGCAGCATTTTTGCAAACCAAAACGGATCAAATCCCGTCGCGTCCACCACCAGGCTCGCCGCCAAGTATTGCCGGGATGTCGGATTGGACGATGTCGTGAACTCGACCAGAATTTCGCCGTTGGGATCACCTACCGGATCATACCGCACCGCTTGGGCGCGGCCCGGCTGGTACACAACATTGCGAGCGCCATTGAGAGCATCGAGCGCGGTGGTCCAAACCGCGCCTCTGGTCAGACGATTCGTGAAGTCCAAACGATCACCGTAGCTGAGCTTCTTCCAGACATCGAGATCGCGAAATGCCCGATTTTCAAATGCACTATCCGCCCGCGCATACAACGTCGCCTGCGTGCCGAGGATGGTAATCTGCTGCCGGATGCCAGCACGCACCAGCCACCCCGCCGTCGCCGCCGCCGTCCCACCGGAGCCGATGATGACGATCTGATCCTCATTGCCAGCCATCACATCCGGCAATGTCGCGCAGGATTGCCAGAAGGTCTCTCCGTCCAGAACCCGCTCATCCTCGATTTTGCTTGGAATCTTCGAGTCTGCCGGACCAATGCCGGTGATCACCACCCCGTCGAAATCAGCACGGGCCTCAAAGGACCACCGAATGCCGTCCATATAGGAGACTGTCCACGAATCATCCGAATATTCGAGAAACGTCGCATCGCCATGCACGATCTCTGCGCCGGACCGCGTGATACAGAAATTCAGATACTCGGCGAACTCGGCATGGCTCGGACGATGGCGTCCCATATCGACCCAATCGGCATAGCGCTCGGTCGCCACCATGAACGCCGCCCAGGAGAACCGGGCCTGCATGTCCGCCGCCACCCTCGCGCCGAACCCATCATGGGAATACGGAAATCCCACATCCCGCTCAGCCGCTGTACAGAGCCGCTGAGCCCCATCCGTATAACCGTGGCCTCCGCTCCAATGCGCGCCAATCTCGTCGCGCTCGAACACCGTGATTTGAATATCAATGCCATGCACATCACGCAGGCTCGCGGCCTTCGCGCAAATCGCCGCCGCCTTCGCGCCGCCACCGATGACGGCAATTCGTATGGTCGTGCTCATTGCCGTATCCGAACACGATCAAAACAAAACGACAAGATCACGAATTATGTGATGTTGCTCCCTCAAACATGCTCCGCAGCCGTCACCCCCAGATACCGCTCCAACGTCGCGTCATCATGCCGCAGTGTCTCCGACGCCCCGCGATAGACCACCGCCCCACGCTCCAGAATCGCCGCCTGATGCGTCACCTGCAAAATCTTCTGCGCGTGCTGCTCAACGATGATCGTCGACAGCCCCTCATCACGCACAATCCGCGAAAGGGCCGCCATCAATTCCTGCACGATGATCGGTGCCAGCCCCTCAGTCGGCTCATCGAGCAGCATCAGTCGCGGGTTGAGCACCAGCGCGCGACCCACCGCCAACATCTGCTGCTCACCGCCAGAGAGTTGGTTGCCCATATTGCCGCGACGCTCCTGCAAGCGCGGGAACATCTCGTAATCGCGCGCGACATTCCACGGCCCCTTGCGCGCCACGCAGGTCATATTCTCCTCAACCGTGAGGCTTTTGAAGATGTTGCGCTCCTGCGGCACCCAGCCTATCCCGGCATGGGCGCGCTGTTCCGGGCGCAATTTGGTGATATCCACGCCGCCGAGCCGGATCACGCCGCCGCGCCAGCGGGTGACGCCGACGATGGAGTTGATCAGCGTCGTCTTGCCCATGCCGTTGCGGCCGAGCAGCGCCAATGACTGGCCCTCCGGCACGCTCAGCGACACGTCGCCCAACACCACCGCGTTGCCGTAACCAGCGGAGAGGTGCTCGATCTCCAGTATGTCAGCCATGGGCTTCCTCCCCGAGATAGACTTCCTTCACGCGCGGATCATTCGCCACTTCGTCCACACTGCCTTCAAGCAACAAGCCGCCCTGCACCAGCACCGAAATCCGGCTGGCGAAGCGGAAAACGAGATCCATGTCGTGCTCGATCAGCAACACCGTCACATCGGCGGGAAGCTGCGCGAGCCCCGCCATGATCTCGCCGCGCTCGCCCTCCGGCACACCAGCGGCGGGCTCGTCGAGCAGCAGCACGCGCGGGCCGCAGGCGATCGCGACCGCAATCTCCAGCAGTCGCTGCTTGCCATAGGGCAGCGCTGACACCTTCGATGTCATCACATCGATCAGATCGAAACGCTCCAGCACGTCGATGGCGGAGTCCAACACCCGCTTGTCCGAACCGATTCCGCGCCAGAGATTGCGGTCGAGTCCCAATCGGCGGGAGGCCGCAAGACAGACCGATTGCAGCGGGGTGAAGTTCGGAAACAACTGGTTGATCTGGAAGGTGCGCACCAGCCCGCGTTCCACGCGATGGGCGCGCGAGGCGTTGGTGATATCCTCGCCTTCCAGCTCAATTCTCCCGGACGTGGGCGGAATGACGCCGGTGAGCAAATTGATCAGCGTGGTCTTGCCCGCACCGTTCGGCCCGATCAGCGCATGCCGCGCCCCCTGTTCGAGCGTGATCGAGACATCATTGGTCGCGACCAGCCCGCCGAAGCGGCGGATCAGGTTGTGGGTTCTCAGCGCGACGGTCATGCTGCACCTCGCAGGCGACGCCAGATCCACATTGGTGCCCCGATGATCCGCTCGCGACCGATCAGCACGAAGGCGACCAGGATCAGGCCGATCCAGAACTCCCAATATTCCGGGGTGAAGGTGGCAATCGCATCTTGGACGATCTTGAACAGCAACGCGCCGATAATCCCGCCATAGAGATATCCGGTGCCGCCGATAATCAAGATCAGCAGAAGATCCGCTGAACGATGGAAGGCCAGCACGTCCAGCGACGCGAATGACGTCGTCTGCGTCAGCAGCGCGCCCGCCACACCGGCATAGGCGGCAGCGACGGTGTAGACCACCACCAGCCGCCCAGTGACCGGGATGCCGATGGCCGAGGTCCGCAGTTGGTTCTCCTTCACCGCCCGGATCGACCAGCCGAACGGCGAGAAGACAAAGCGCCGGGCGATGACGAACAGAACAAACAGCACGATCAGCGAATAAATATAGGCGACCTGCCCAAAGATATCGAACTCGAAGCGGCCCAGCAGCAAGCCGGGGTCAATGCCCTGCATCCCGTCCGCCCCGCCCGTCAGCCTGGGCAGTCGGTTGGCAAGTTCGCCCAGCAGAACGCCCACCGCCAAGGTGACCATGATGCGGGTGAGATCAGTGCCGCGCAGCACCAGGAACGAGGTGGCGAAACCGAGGGCCGCCGTGATCGCCGCCACGATGAACAGGCCGATAATCGGGTCCTGAACACCGTATTTGGTCAGCAGGCCCGCCGCGTAGCAGCCGACGCCGAAGAAGGCCGCGTGGCCCAACGAGACGATGCCGCCATAGCCGAGAATGAGGTCGAGCGAGAGCGCGAACAGCCCGGTGATCGCCACCTCGTTGAGCAGTAGATACTGGTCTTGCAGGAAGAACACGCTCGCCAGGGCCGCGAGCCAGAAGACAATCTCGGCGCGCTTGATCTTCGCCACGTCGTGCAAGGCCGCCTCGGCGCGGGCGATATTCGCCGCGCGGTCGTATTTGGTCGCACTCATGCTCAGCGCCCCCCCGCCCGCGAGAACAGGCCCTGCGGTCGCCAGAGCAGCACCACGATCATCACAAGGTAGATGATGAAGGCCCCCACTTCCGGCAGATAATACTTGCCCGACACGTCAGCCACGCCGAGCAGCAAGGCCGCCACCAGCGGCCCCACCATCCCGGCCGAGCCGCCGACGGCCACGACAATCAGGAAGTAGACCATGAATTTCACCGGGAAGGACGGATCAAGCCCCAGCAATTCCGCGCCGAGCGCGCCGCCCAGACCCGCGAGGCCCGAGCCCACCGAGAACGTCACCGCGAAGACCAGATCGACATTGATCCCAAGCCCGCGCGCCACCGTCGGGTCATCGACTGCCGCCCGCAATTGCGCGCCGAAACGCGTTTTGGCGATCGCCAATTGCAGCGTCAGCGCCAGCACGCCGCAGACCGCGATGATCAGCAGGCGATAGGCACCGACCGACAGCAGCCCGAAAATATCGAAACGATAGCTCAGAAATTTCGGCAGATCGACAAACACCTGCCCGGTGCCAAGCAGCCAACCGGTGCCGGACATCGCCATGAACACCAGACCGATGGAGAACATCACCTGATCCAGATGCGGCTTGCGGTAGATGTGAATATAGAGCGTCCGCTCCAGCAACAGCCCGATCAGCGCCGAGCCGAAAAACGCGAGCGGAAGGGCAGCGAAGAACGGCACGCCCATGCGGTTGACCAGCACCACCGTGATATAGCCGCCCGCCATCGCGAACGCGCCATGGGCAAGGTTGATCAGGTTCATCAGCCCCAGCGTGACCGAAAGTCCGCAAGCGATGAGGAACAGCAGCATCCCGTAGGCGACGCCGTCGAACAAATTGGTCAGCACGGCTGGGTCGCCTCCCTGATTCGATAAATTCGTAGGGTGTCAATTCCGCAGGAATTGACACCCTACGCGCCACGCTATGACGAGTGAAAAAGCCTCTTACTTCGCGGCAGCCTTCGCCGGGTCCTTCACGTCGTAGATCGCCTGGAACTCGGTGTTATAGAGCTCGCCATCGACCTTTTCGACCTTGCGGATATAGACGTTCATGATCGTGTCACGCGTCTCCGGATCGATGGTGATCTTGCCGCGCGGGCTCTCAAAGCTGTCGCCCTTCATCGCCTCGACCAATGCCGTGCCATCGCCCTTGCCGCCGGTCTTCTTGATCGCGTCATAGATCACCTGCATGCCGTCATGCGCGAAGACGGCGATGAAGTTCGGACGCATGCCGTTGTTGACCGCTTTGAAGTCAGCAACGAACTTCTTGTTCACCGCCGAATTGTGGCTCGCCGAATAGGGGCCGACGGTGACCACGCCCAACGTCACATCGCCCATCGCCTGCAGCTGGTCGTCATCGGTCACGTCGCCGGTGCCGATCAGACGGATGCCGGACTTGTCCAGGCCGCGCTCAATGAACTGCTTCATGAAGATCGCACCCATGCCTGACGGCGTGAAGACGAACACGCTGTCCGGCTTCTCATCGGCCACGCGC
>CAITEF010000054.1 GCA_903891315.1 uncultured Rhodospirillales bacterium
GACCTGCGAGATCCTTCTTCAGCCACTCAACCTGCTCGGCCCCGAGATTGCCGAGACCACCGGCCTTGAGATCCTGCACGTTGTTCAGACCGATGAAATGCACGCCAGACTGGTCGAACGCGTAGTAACCCTCCTTCGCGCCTGGGGTAAACCGCGCAAAGAACCCCTCCCCGTCTTCGACCAGCACGTCGTGCTCACCCGGCACGTAATGCGTGTCCAGACCAGCGCCCTTGATGATCTGGAAGGCGCTGTCGAACTGGGCTTCCTTGGAAAGTTGGCTCACATCGCCGGTGTGCAGCAGCAGGCCCGCGCCATTGGCCTTGGCCTTCACCAAATTGACGGCTTCCTGCAGCGTGCCCTCGGTGTCGGTGTTGGGAGCCCCCTTGAAGCCGATATGGCTGTCGGAAATCTGCATGAAGCTGAAGCCGGACTGCGCGGTCTCTGCGGCTTGCGCGGATCCAACGATCTGTCCGCGCGGCACGCCACCGGCGACGGTCCACATCACGGCACCACCGGCCCAGGCCATGCACTCCAGCAGCCCGCGACGCGATACGCCCTCGTTGTCGTTGTTGTCGGCATCCATGATCCGGTCCTCCTTGCGTGTTGCAGGAGGTAGACCGGCGGGGGGCGTGGTTTATTCCCTCAAGATCGAAAAAATCGTCATTACGAGGAGCACTCGCGACGAAGCAATCCAGGAACCGCTTGGCGTGACCCCTGGGTTGCTTCGTCGTGCCTCCTCAAAATGACGACCAGAGAGCAATGACGAATTGATATGATCAACGCCGCCCAAACCCAGCACGCTGATATTGCGGCGGAATATCCTGCGGGGCACCGAGCGCATGCGCCGCCCGCAGCGGCCAATACGGATCGACCAGCAATGCGCGCGCCAGGAACACCAGATCGGCGCGACCATTGCCGATAATCTCTTCCGCATGCTCCGGTTGGGTGATCAAGCCGACAGCCCCGGTTGGAATCTGCGCGCCGCTGCGCACCGCCTCGGCATATGGCACCTGATAACCCGGATGCAGCGATGGGATCACCGGCCCCTTGGCAAGAATGCCGCCCGTCGAGCAATCGATCAGATCAACCTTGCCCGTCGCCTTCAGAAGCCTTGCGACAGCAACCGAGTCCTCAACCGTCAGTCCGCCCGGCATCCAGTCGGTGCAGGAGAGGCGGACGAACAGCGGCAAATGATCCGGCCATTCCTCACGAATCGCGTCCACCGTCTCCAGAATGAACCGCGCGCGGCCGACCAGATCGCCACCATATTGATCGTTGCGGGTGTTGGAGATCGGCGAGAGGAAGGAATGCCCGAGATAGCCGTGCGCGCCGTGCACTTCCAGCACCTTCACCCCCGCCTCCCGCGCCCGGCGCGCAGTGTCGCGGAACTGGGCGAGCACGGTGTGGATGTCAGCCACCGACATCGCATGCGGGGCAGTGGCACCTTCGACAAACGGGATCGCGCTCGGTGCCCAGGGCAGCCAGCCGCCGTCATGCACCGCAATCGGCGCACCACCTTCCCAAGGGCGGGCCGAACTCGCCTTGCGACCGGCATGGGCGATCTGCATGCCAGGGACGGCCCCTGCACTCTCAATGAGTTCAACCAGACGCGCCATGAACGCCTGCTGCTCGTCGTTCCACAGCCCCAGGCAGCCGGGGGTGATCCGACCGATGGCGGACACGCCGGTCGCCTCGGTGAACACAATCCCCGCCCCGCCAAACGCGCGCGCGCCGAGATGCTGGACATGCCAGTCATGTCCCAACCCGTCCTCCGCGCTGTATTGGCACATCGGCGAGACGACGATGCGGTTGCGGGCAGTGACCGAGCGGAAGGTCACTGTCTCGAACAAATGTGGCAGACGGGACATGGGCAAGCCTTTGCTGCGTGAATATTTGGGCGGGGTGCCGCGATCAACCCGGAGGTTGCCAGGGACGATCCGCCGCGCCAAGCGTAGCAGGCGTGAATAGGTGACTTGCAGATGCGCCCATTGAACATACTCAGCCTACAATCCTGGGTCTGCTACGGCCATGTCGGCAACGCGGCCGCGATGTTCCCGTTGCAACGCCTCGGGGCGGAGGTTTGGGCGGTCAACACGGTGCAGCTTTCCAACCACCCCGGCTATGGCGGCTGCACGGGCGACGTGTTCAGTGGCGCGCAGATCGCAGCCCTGATCGAGGGGATCGGCGCACGGGGTGTGTTGGCCGACTGCGATGCCGTGCTCTCCGGCTATCTCGGCAGTGTTGAGACCGGATCCGCCGTCGCCGCCGCGGTGGACCGTGTGAAGGCCGCCAATCCGTCCGCACTTTATTGCTGCGATCCGGTGATCGGTGATGACGGGCCGGGTGTCTATGTCCGTCCTGGAATAGACGAGTTGTTTCGCGACCAATTGCTGCCGCGCGCCGACATCGCGACTCCGAACCGCTTCGAACTCGGCCACATTACCGGACTGCCCACCGCCACGCTGGCGCAGACCAAGGCGGCGGTTGCCGCACTTCAGGCCATCGGCCCGCGTCTCGTGCTGGTCACCAGCCTCGCCACCGAGGACACCCCTGCCGATTGCATCGATCTCCTTGCCGGACAGGATGGCGCCTTCTGGCGACTGCGCACGCAACGCTTGCCGATGTCACCCAATGGCGCGGGCGATCTGCTGAGCGCGTTGTTCCTGTTCCACATCAGCGCTGGCCTGACACCGCCACAGGCGCTGGAGCGCGCCGGAAATGCGCTCTACGGCGTGCTGCGTGCCACACATGCTGCAGGGCAGCGCGAGTTGGCGATTGTCTTGTCACAGGAAGAATTCATCGCTCCCAGCAACAATACTGCAGCGCACAATTGCTGAAACAGACGGGACTGGCTGAATTGCTGCGGCGCACAGCTACTCTCTTGCGCCGAGCTGACCAAAGAGCGCAGGCTGCATGACCAACAAGAAATCGGTGCCAATCGCGGCAACCGTTCGGCAGCAAGGAGCGATCTGCCAATGAACATGCATTCCATTCTTGCCCATAAAGGGCATAGCGTTGTCTCCGTCGACCCCAGTGCGAGCATCGCCGAAGTGACGCATGTGTTGGCCGAACACCGCATCGGCGCGGTGTTGGTCTGCAACGAGCGTGGCGATTTGATGGGCATTCTGTCCGAACGAGACATTGTCGCCGCTCTCGCCGCCAACGGTGCCAGCACCCTCGACCACAGCGCCGAGCGTTTGATGACACGTCACGTGACAACGGCCACGCCGCGCACGTCGGTTGCCGAGGCGATGTCGATGATGAGCCATGGCCGCTTCCGCCATTTGCCGGTCGTCGAGCATGCCCGCGTGGTGGGCGTGATCAGCATCGGCGACGTGGTCAAGGCGCGGATGTCGCAGCAAGAACAAGAAGTCGACAGCCTGAAGGCCTACGTGTCCGGCGCTGCCTGAACCCACGCGGCCAGACGTCATCACAGAGCACTTTTCCTCCGCAGGGGGAGGCCCTAGGCTCAGGGTCTGGCCCTGCGGAGAATCGTGATGGACACCAAACTGCCGATCAAGCGCCCAGCCTGGGTCGAGGAATTCCAGGCCTTCATCATGAAGGGCAATGTCGTCGACCTCGCCGTTGGTATCATCATTGGTGCCGCCTTCACCTCGGTCGTGGGCTCTCTGGTGAAGGATTTGTTCACCCCGCTGATCGGGCTGCTGGTCGGCGGGATTGATTTCTCCAACATCTTCATCACGCTCAAGGGCCCAAGCGCGCCAACGCTGGAGGCTGCCAAGGCGGCCGGTTCGGTGACGATGAATATCGGGCTTTTCCTCAATGCGGTGATCCAGTTCCTCATCGTCGGCTTTGCGGTGTTCTGGATGGTCAAGATGCTGACCAAGCTGTCGATCCAGACCAAGGCCGCAGCAGCGCCGCCGAGCAAGTCCGAGGTGCTGCTTGGCGAGATCCGCGACCTGCTTGCACAGAAGCAGGGATAAATGACGGTCCCTCAGCCGCCGCCCTTCGAGTGTGGCGGGTTGACGCGCGACATGCTGCTTGCTGGTGGCTTGGCTGCGGCAATTCGCAAGTCGCAACCCGATGTCGTCCTGCTCACCGACGAGCAGCGCCGCGCCAATTTGGCGGCGCTGCTGGCTGAGCGACCGGACCATGGGCGCGGCGTCTTGGTGTTTGCTTACGGTTCGCTGATCTGGAATCCGGCCATTCACATCACCGACCGGCGTCTGGCGCGGCTGGATGGCTGGCACCGCAGCTTCTGCCTCGCCACCAAGGCAGGACGTGGCGATGCGGCAACTCCCGGCATGTTGCTCGGGCTTGAGCCGGGCGGGGAATGCGTCGGCGCGGTGCTGCATGTGGCCGAGGCCGATGTCGAGAGCGAACTCGACATACTGTGGCGGCGTGAGATGGTTGGCGCGGGCTATGTTCCGCGTTGGCTGCCGGTGAGCAGCCTTGACGGTCAGGCGTTGGGGTCGGCCATTGCCTTCACCATCAATCAGGCCGGGCCGAATTACGCCTGCAACCTCGCGCACGCTGAACTGGTCCGAAGACTCTCCGATGCACGTGGCCTGCTCGGCACCAACTGGGACTATCTGGCCAACACCCGCGAAGGACTGCGCCGGATGGGGATTGCCGACGAGATGCTCGACCATCTGGCAGCCGAGGTCGAGGCCCGGCGCGGCAACGTCTGACAGTGCGCAAGTAACGATACGCGTTATCTACGCAGATTCTCGTATCTGGGGTTTCACTCACCTGGGCTAGCATAGGTCGTTCCCCCAATAAGGGAGGTCACGATCTTTCGGCGAACCCCAATGTCGACGCACTCAGCCGCCAGCCCGCTGCCGCTGAAGTCCCGGGTCTGGTGGCGCTGGCGAACAATCTCACCAGCACTGGCTGGTCAGAACAGGCTGCGCGGGCGCCTGCTGCTGATGATGCTGCTCGCAACAGCGCCTTTGGTGGCGGTTGTGTTGTTCGACGGGCTGGCAGCCACGCAGACCGAGATCGCCGCACGACAGCAGCGTATGCGAGACAATGCGAAGAGCTTGGCCGTCGCAGCCGACCGCGAATTCGATTTCGCCCTTGCCGGCATGGCGGCGCTGGCCAACGACATCGAACCGGGGGTTGAGGGGCAATCCGCCGGTTATCAGGCGCTGCTCAACCAGATTGCCCAAAGCAACGCCGCTTTTCTGGCATTGCGCCATCTCGATGGCAGCCTGATTTTGCGCTCCGCCGAGTCCGGGCTCGAATGGGTGCGGGACGGACGGATGCAGGATTGGCGCAACCATGCGCTGGCGACGATGCAACCGGTGTTCGGCAATGTGGTGTTCACCGAGCCATCCCATTTGGCCGTGGTGCCAATCATCTTGCCGATCGGTCACACCGAGGCCACCCGGGCCATGCTGGAACTGTTGCTCCCGGTCGACCGACTGACAGCCACGCTGCGTCGCTCCGGCGTCGCGCATGAGAGTATGGCGGTGCTCACCGACGCCAATGGCCGAATTGCCACGGCGAGTTTGGCAGTGAACAGTCTGATCGGTCGCCCGCCGCCGGAGATCTTGCCGTTCACCGAATTCGCTGCATTGCGCCGCCTGCCGGGCTGGCAGGTGAGCGTGCATGAGGACCCGATATTCGCGCCGCCTCTGCCCTATTGGCCGTTGTTGCGCGCGGCAATCGGCTGCGCCTTGGGGCTCGGCCTGGGCCTGGCGATGATAGCGCTGTTCAGTCGCCGCCTGACCGGTTGGCTGCAAATCCTGTCGATGATGGCGCGCAATGTCGCGGTCGGCAGCGAATGGGGGCACGATGTGCCGGACCGGCTGCCGGTTAAGGAATTCGAGGAGTTGCGCAGCAACCTAGCCCGCGCCGACGCTGTGCTGCGCAGGCGCGGGGCCGCCGAGCGGATGGCGTTGCGCGAGGCCCGCACCGGGCATGAATTGCTGGTCTCGGTGGTCAACGGCACCGCCGAATCCATCCACGTCAAAGATCTCGACCTGCGCTACGTGCTGGTCAATCACGCCGCTCTGCTGGGCGGGGCCGAGCCACGGGCGGAGTGGCAGGTGCTCGGAAAACAGACCGCCGACCTGTTCCCGCGCGAACTCGCCACCCGCATCGAAGCCGCCGACCGCCGGGTGCTGGCAACCGGGCAAAGCACCAGCTTCGAGCAGGAATATCTCGCCCACGGCGAAACCGTGCCGCGCTGGATCGCGATGACGGTCGCCCCCTGGCAGGACGCCGAGGGCCACGTCGTCGGTGTGGTCTCCGTCAGCCGCGATGTCACGCCCCATCGCAAGGCGCAGGTGCGATTGCGCAAATTGCAGGCCGAATTGCTGCGTGCGACTCGGCTGTCGGCAATGGGCGCAATGGCCAGCGGCCTCGCCCACGAGCTCAACCAGCCGCTGGCGGCGGCGACCAATTACCTCAACGCCAGCAACCGGCTGCTCGAACGCGGCGACCGTGGCGATCAGGCGGCACTCGTCGCGGCCCGTGGCGCGGTGAGCGACGCCGCCCAGCAGATGCTGCGCGCCGGTGCCATCGTCCGCCGCCTGCGCGACTTCGTCGAACGTGGCGAAGTGGAACTGCAACCCGAGCTGGTTGAGGAATTGCTGCGCGAGACCTGCGACCTCGCCACCAGTGACGGCCTGCCCGCCGGAATTGAATTGGCCCTTGAGGTGGATGATGGGCTCAGCCGCGTGCTCGTCGATCGCACACAGATCGGCCAGGTGCTGCTCAACTTGTTGCGCAACGCTGGCGAGGCGATTCAAAGCGCGGATCATCCCCGCCCCGGGCGGATTCTGGTCTCTGCCGAAGTCACCGATGGCGGGATGATGATCGCCGTGCGGGACAACGGCCCGGGCCTCGCGCCCGACATCGCCGACCGGCTGTTTGAGCCGTTTGTCAGCAGCAAGCGCACTGGCATGGGCATCGGTCTGTCAATTTGTCGCACCATCGTCGAGGGCCATGGCGGGAAGCTGACCGCCGAGACCGCCCCGGATGGCGGCATGATTTTCCGTATTCTGCTTCCGGTTCTGCTTCCACAAGGAGAGATCTCATGAACGCGCAGTTCCCGATGCCTGCCCAGATGGGGGGTGCAAAGGGCTTTCTCGCCAGCCTGCCGATGGATGGGCTGGTGGTCCATATTGTCGATGACGACGAGGCGGTGCGCCGCTCATTGGCGCTGCTGCTCAGGTCATTCGGCCTCACCGCGGAAACCTACGATTCCGGCGAGGCTGTGCTCGCCCGGCTCGACAGGTTGGCACCGGGCTGTCTGGTGGTCGATGTCAGAATGCACGGGATGGATGGGCTCGAATTGCAGCACACTTTGCTCGATCGCGGCTGCACCTATCCGGTTCTGGTCGTCACCGGCCACGCCGATGTCGGGCTCGCGGTGAAGGCCATGAAGGCCGGGGCGCTCGATTTCATCGAGAAGCCCTATGCCGACAACGAGCTGATCGATGCCGTGCGCGGGGCCCTTGCGCGGGTCGCCGATGAGCGGCATTCCGGCATGGTGATCGAGGCCGCCCGCGCCCGCATCGCCATGCTCACACCACGCGAGCGCGACGTGCTGGGACGGCTGGTCGAAGGCCGTCCGAACAAGGTGATCGCCCATGAACTCGGCATCAGCCCGCGCACGGTGGAAATCCATCGCGCCAACATGATGGAAAAACTCGCCTGCCGCAGTCTTGCCGAAGCGGTGCGTCTGGCAATTGCCGCAGAGTTCCACAAGGCGTGAATCCGACGAAATTTTACGTAACATTCCTAGCTGTTTGCCGGTTCGCATCCTTGCCAGAGTGCCAGCATCGAAGCTGACGCGACCGCAAAGGAGGAGCCGGACCATGCAGGATATGTCGGATATCGACGCTCTCGACCATGCACTGGACGATGTGGCGGACGACATTAGTCCGCGCAGCTACACCTCCCGCCCATCGCGCAAGCCCGCGCCGCAGCCGGAGCAAGGCAGTTTTCCGCAGCGCCTGTTGCGTGCCCTTGCCACGATGGCGGTGCGCAGCAAGCGGCGACAGGCGGATTTGACGGCTGCGATCTGTCGTGGCGAGCTGCAGACGGAAGCGACCGATCTCGCCCCTACCCTGCGCAGCCTGGAGGAGCAGGGCTTCATCGAACAGATCGTCCCGCTCTATGACGGCGGCATGCTGGTCTCGGTGACCAGTCGTGGGATCGAGCAGCTCAACACCTTGCCGCGCTGGGCGATGATGGGGTCGAACTGAGCCGACAGCGTTCCTGTAATCCCACCACAAAATTCGCCAGGCTTTCCCTGATCGCAATCCGCTTTATAGTTTGATCAACAAACAGCGGAGGAAAGCCCATGCCCAACATCGAAATTCGCGGCGGCAACATCGTCTATGAGATTCTGGGCAGTGTCGGCGACTTCGTGGTGATCTCACCCGGTGGCCGTCGCGGCATGGAATCCGACCGTGCACTTGGCAATCTGCTCGTCGAGGCCGGATATCGGGTGATCATCTATGATCGCCGCAACATGGGCGCGTCGGACATCAATTTCAGCGGGGACAATGAGGCGCTTGAGCAGGCGCGCGATCTCGCCGCTTTGATCCAGGCGCTGTGTGGCGGACCGATCTTTGTGTGCGGCTGTTCATCTGGCTCCCGCCTGTCATTGCTGCTGGCGCTGCATCATCCCGAGGCGGTGAAGGCGCTGCTGCTGTGGCGGATCACCGGCGGGCCGTATCCGGCGGTGCGCTTGGCGTTCACCTATTACGAGCAATACATCCAGGCTGCCGAGAGCGGCGGGATCGACGCGGTTTGCCGAACCGAGCATTTCGCGGCCCTCATTCGCGCCAACCCGCGCAACCGGGACATTCTGGAGGCGATGGGCAAGGACGCTTTCATTGCCAAGATGCATGGCTGGCTGGAGAGCTTCAAGCTCACCCGCGACTATCCGGTGGCCGGGATCAGCCCAGATCAGATGCGCAGCTTGACGGTGCCCGCCATTCTGATTCCTGGAAATGACCGCGTTCATCCGCGTTCACCGGCGCTGTCCGCGCATCGCTTCATGCCGAACAGCCAAGTTCGCGAAGTGTTGGTCGACGAACGCGACGTTGATGTTGATTTCGAAGGATGGCTGGCCGCGAATGACCGTCTTGCGGCGGCCTTCATCGACTTCCTGCGCCAACAACAACGCGCGGGCTGAGGAGAGCGGGTGGACAAGTTCACGGCGCTGAAGGTGTTTGTCCGGGTCGTCGAGCGCGGGAGTTTTTCGGCGGCTGCGGCCAGACTCGGGCAATCACCCTCGGCGGTGACGAAAACGATTGCGCGGCTGGAGGATGAACTCGGCACGCAATTGTTCAACCGCACCACACGCCGTCTGCACACCACCGATTTCGGCCAGGAATTCTTTGAGCGCTGCGTGCAGATCCTGGCCGATCTGGAGGAAGCCGAAGCACGGCTGGCCCGCGGCAATGCAACGCCGCGCGGCCAGTTGCGTGCGGTGGTGCCGCTGTCATTCGGTCGGGTGACGCTCTCGCCGGAATTGCCGCAATTCTTCGAGCGCTATCCAGAAGTCAGTCTTGATTTGCACTACTCAGACGCGGCGGTGGATTTGATCGCAGAGGGGTTCGAAGTGGCCGTGCGCACCGGCAACATCGCCGATTCCCGGCTGACCACGCGCTTGCTCACGCGCGGCCCGCAGGTGACGGTAGCGTCGCCGCGCTATCTCGAAAAACGGGGCGTTCCAAAGGTACCCGCCGATCTGTTGGAGCATAATTGCCTCATCAGCCGTTTCGGCCCGGAATGGAGCTTCCGCGATCCGATGGGGCAACCGCTTCTGGTCCGTGTGCGCGGCAATGCGTCGATCAACAGCGGCGACGCATTGCGAGAGGCTGCGGTGGCTGGCACCGGGGTCGCGCAAGGGACTTGGTGGCTGTATCGCAAAGACCTCGAACGCGGCGATGTCGTCGAAGTGTTGCGAGATTACGCGATTGAGGGCTCACCGGTGTCGGTGCTGTATCCGCCGCAGCGACATCTGCCGGCCAAGCTGCGGGCGTTTATCGATTTTCTGGTGCGGATCACGCGGGGCGGACCTTAGAGCAACGCCCGATCACATTGAACCGAAGAGGTTCAATGTGATCGAGGCTAAGTTGCTCTAGCAGCGATTCTCAGCCCCAGGGCGCCTTGAACCCGTCCGGAAGCGGCACCTGGAAGACATTCAACTGCATCGCCAGCAGCGAATAATACCCCACCAACCCGGTCAATTCGACAGTACCTTTGTCGCCGAGCAGCGCTTGGACCGGCGCGTAAACCGCATCCGGCACCTTGCCTTCGCGCAACAACACGCGGGCAAAATCGTAAACCAGACGATCAGAATCCGCA
>CAITEF010000055.1 GCA_903891315.1 uncultured Rhodospirillales bacterium
AGTTGCGAACTATCGCGCTTGTGGCTCAGAAGGGAGGCGTCGGGAAAACAACCGTCGCCGTCAACCTGGCCGTTGCAGGTGGCTTGAGAGATCGCCCCCTTAAGGTCGCGCTGTTCGATCTAGACGGGCAGGAAAGTGCTGCCATCTGGTCAGAACGTCGGAAGGCCGAGCTACCTCATGTCGAACACATTACCGAACGCAAGCTAGCCGCAGCTCTGAGCGCGGCTGACAGGCAGGGCTTTGACCTAGCCATCATCGACACCCCTCCAGCCGCAGGGCCGGAAGCTTTGACGGCAGCGCAGGCCGCGGATTTGGTGTTGATCCCCTGCCGGCCGAGTTTGGTTGATCTCGATGCCATTCGACGCACAGCTCAGCTCGTGAAGGGGGCAGGGATCACAGCCTATGTCGTCTTCAATGCCGCCTCGCCAGGTGCCACGACGTTGCTTGACGACGCTCGCGCCCTCGTCGAGCGAGCTGGCCTTGTGGTTGCCCCGGTGGTGCTGCGGGAACGGAGCATCTATCGCGCCGCTTGGCCGACCGGAAACGGTGTCATTGAGGTCGAGCCAAAGGGAAAGGCAGCAGGCGAGATCATGGAATTGATGGATTGGATTTGTGCAGAATTGAAGGTGTGCACACCTGAAGGTGTGAAGCTTGAGGGGGCAGCGTAACATGGCGAGAAAATCAATCTTGTCGGCTGCGCTCAATGAGCCGGAAGACGCCCAGGCTGTCGCGACACCGTCCGCGGTGACCCCAGAGCTTCGCGCCAGCAGTGTCAAACCGAGCCGGCTGGCTAAGCTCCACGTCGGGGGATATTTCGATCCTGCCGATCCGATCGTTATGCAGTTTCAAAAATTGAAGGTGGACCTCCGGCGGTCGCAACAGGACATGCTGCTTGAGGCGTTGGCAGATTTTGTCGCCAAGCATCAGGCAGCCTCAGCCTTTCGTGGTCGATGACGATCACCTGGTTTGAAAATCCTAGCTGCAGCGCATAGGACCTCCCATGCCCGCTCTGACCCTGCACCGCCTCGACCCCGCGCAGAACATGCGGCGCTTCTATCGGCTCGACCTACAACCAGACCTCTTCGGCGGATGGGATGTGGTCCGTGAATGGGGACGGATCGGATCGGCTGGCCGGATGCGGATCGACGTATACCCGAGCCAGGCCGAGGCTCTGGCCAACATGGAGCAGCAGCTCGCGCGGAAGCAGGGCAGGGGATACGAGCCGATCGCCGTTTAGCTGATGGTCGCAGCCTGGTGGATCACTGGCGCCGTGATGACATCACCCGTCCCAGGCCGTGCCAGGGTTGATGCTCCCAGGGCGAAGGCCTCACGTGGTGTCAGACCATCTGGCGCATCCGGCAGATTGCCAGGAGGCGTTGCGATCCAGTCCGCCAATACCGCCCGATCAGCGGGGCGTTTCAGGAAGCCATCGAGCATCCGGCCGATTTCGCGCGCCAAGCCCTCAGGGAGCGTTTCCTGCGCTAGCAGGCACTCACCCAGCAGGAAGGCCCGGCGCTGCTTTGTGCGAGCTTCCTTTGCACGAATGACAGCCTTCTGTTTCTCTGCCCGCGCCTGAAGACGAGCAATATCGGCTTCGAGCTCGGCGAGACGGGCGGTATCGGATTTCTGGACCTTGGGCATGGGCGATGCAGTCTTGACGGTGTGGGGCCAGCGGGGCACCTAGGAATCCTAGCGAAACACACCTTGATTCGGATAGAGAAATGCGCGGTTATACGTTGCAAGCAACGCAGCCACAGAAACTACCTATAACCCCGCCCCCGGAGGCGCATGGCGCTCTACCGCTTCGAGGCCAAGATCATCAGCCGATCGGGTGGACGTAACACCCTGAACGCGGCCGCCTATCGCACCGGCAAGACCGCAACCAGTGCCGCCGCCTACCGCCACGGCACGGAACTCACGGATGAGCGCACCGGCGAAACCTACGACTACAGCCGCAAGCGCGGGATCGAAGGCAGCCTTATTCTGGCCCCCGCCGATGCGCCCGCCTGGGCGCAGGATCGGCAGCAACTCTGGAACCAGGTGGAGCGGATCGAGAAGCGCAAAGACAGCCAGCTCGCCCGCGATTTCATCATCAGCCTGCCGCATGAGCTCGACGCCAAACAGCGCCGCGAGCTCCTGACCGACTTCCTGCAACGGAACTTTGTCGACCAGGGCTATCTCTGCGACGTCGCCTATCACGCCCCGCATGGCAAGGGCGACGATCGCAACCACCATGCCCACGTCATGGTGCCGATGCGTCGGATCGACGCGGGCGGCTTCGCCGCAAAAAAGGAACGTCCCGCCGGCAATCCGCAGACCGCCTGGCAAGCCGAGCTTGCGCATTGGCGGAAGGATTGGGCCGATACCGCGAACCGCCACCTTGAGGCCGCCGGCCGACCGGAGCGCGTCAGTCACCTGTCACTGATCGAGCAGGGGCTCGACCGCCAGGCCGAACCCAAACAGGGACCGGTTGCCACGCAGATGGAGCGCGAAGGCCGCGAAAGCCATGCAGGCAATGACCGGCGCCAGGTGCAGGCTGATAACGCTGCCCGTGCCGCCTTGAAGGCTGATATGGCGAATGTGGTCAGCCTGGCCGCCGAGATCATCAGGAGAGGTGCTATGGACGAGGTGCCCGAGGACAAAGCCCGCGAACAGGTCAGCCGGATCGAGGAAGCCGCCAAGCAGCTCGACGAGCAGGAACGGCAGCACCAAGCCCGCGACAGTTTCAAGAAGCGTCTCGATGATGAGGCCGAGGAAGCGCGGAAGGGCAGGGCAGGGGGCCAGGCGGACCCCGCCCAGCCCGACGCGGCTCAGCGGAATAGCGACATCGCCGACCCGAACGCTCGCTATCACATCGCACTTGGCAAGCACTACGACGTCAAAGACCCCTACGCCTCACTTGCCCGCGCCGCCATGGAGGAACATGGCGCGTTCGTGAAGCAGCAGGAGGCGTTGCGCCAGCAAGGTGTGGCCGAGAAGGACCCCGAGAAGCGCGCCGACATCGAGCTCCGCCGCCGCATCGAGGGCTTCGATTATATGGCCATCACCGAGCACCGCATCGCGGGCTTGAGTGATACCATCGTCGGACGTGAGGACTCACCGCGCGGCATCATCGGCCGCGAGCAGGCGAAGGCTTACCAGGAACAGGCTGACAAGCTTCGCGAGCAACGTGCCGAGCGCCAGGCCATACGCGAGCGCGGTCAGGCCCAGCCTGCCCCATCATCAACGAAGGAGCAGATGCCGTCTCAGCAGGCCCAGCCAAAGGCGCGCGGCAACGAGACCACGGATCGGCAGACTGAGGTGACGGACCGCAAGGCGGAGACTTCCGACCGGAAATCCGAGGTGACCGACGCCATGGCCGAACGCATTGCGCGTATGGAAGCGGCCGGCGCCGCCGCCAAAGCCCGCCTTGTCGAAAGAGGCCGAACTGGAGGGCGCGGGGGGCGCGGCTAGCGCCAGAGAGCCACGGCGCGGCTTTCTGGCGAATATCCAGCCGATCGCCAGCCACGACACCAAACACCGAAGTTCGGCGCCCGCAGCACTATCGCAGCCCGTTCTCGGCTTCTCGGCGGTATCAGCGATGCCCCAGCTCACCACGGCTGCGCTCAGCTTCTCAGCCGCAGCGATCGACACCATGGCACCTGCCATCACGCCCCTGTCGCCGCGTGGACCTGGCCTGGTGCAATGTCCCCTGTGCCGCGAGATGGTGAAGCGCCTCAAACGGCATCTGCGGCACGTCCACGACAGAAATGTCTAGGGCAGGGGCGGCCCGAGCGACGGAAACGGCACGAAGGCCCGCACCGGTCCGTTTGCGACATGCGAGAAGATCACCGTCTCGCCATTGCCCATGCCGCGCACGGCTTGGGGCATCAGCAACGGCATCCCTTGCTGGCTTCCCGAAAAGGACGGTGTGCGACCGCTCCAGCTCCAGTTGGTGTTCTCGATCATCGGCAGATGACCGAGATTGGCGAACTCATCGAGCATGAGCATCGTCGGCACCTTGCCCGGCACGGCATCGCGGATCAGCTGTTGCAGGCAGCTTGTGATCACGAGCCGCAGCCAGGTTGATTGTGTGGCGAGCCGGTTCGCCGGCAGGATCAGATAGATCGTCGTCGGCGGGGATGTCATGGCGGCGAAGTTGATCACGCCCTTGCTGGTGTCGGCCTTGATCAGGCGGGAATCCAGCCAGCGGGTTTGCGTCATCGCTGTTGAGACGATGCTGGTTAGCTCCCGGTTTTCCGGATTGATGTCCATGAAACGCGCAGCCTTGATCGACAGCTCATCGATCTTGCGATGGGCACCCATGACCCGCATTGCCGTGACGGTATCGATCATCTCCGCCGCTGGCAGGCCGAGGCATTCGCGCACGAAGGCAAGATTGTTGGTTTCGCCACCGCGCAGCGCCGCATACATCAGCAGCGCGCAGACCAGGTCCTGGGCTGACTCGGCCCAATGCGATTCCTTGGCTTGGGGATTGATGCGGATCATCGCCTCGGCGAGCCCCATGGCATCGTCGATGAACGTCTCTGGATTACCAGGATCGAGCGTTGCCACGGGGTTAAAGCCATGGCTTGGCAGCCCCCTCACGTCATAGGGGTTAAGACAGATCACCTTGCCATGTTTCGCCCGCTCCGCACCGGTCAGCGTGGCCAGCTCTCCCTTGGGATCGATGACCAACAATGACCAGTCACGCAGCGTCATGAGGTTCTGATAAAGCAGACGCATCGACTTGCCGGAGCCATTCGGCCCGAAGGTCATGAGGTGCCGATCGCCGTTGTAGTGCAGGACGGTTTTCGAAGTTGGATCATGGCCGAGATAGATGCCGGTCGCACCCGCCAGGCCGGTCTTCTCGATCTTGGCAAAGCCGGCATCCCAGGCGGCAACAGCGTCTTTCGGTTCCGAGCGGTTGGCGATGAAGGCAACGATCGCCGCCAGGCCGAGGACACCCAGCAAAATGGCAAGGCCGGTCTGCCACTCGAACATTTCCCTTGCACCCCGTGAGGTTGGTGCGAGAGCCTATCGATTGACGGAGGGCAGGCGCAATGTTCCAGGGGATTCCAAAGCCACTCATCATCTTCGGCGTCATTCTCATCGGAGGGCTTGAGGTTGTCCGCCTCTTCCCCACAATCCTGCTCATTCCGTCCCAGATCGCCGGCACCAAAGGTGAGAACGAGGGCAAGGCTCTCTCTCCCGCGGCCGTTCAAGCGCAGATCGACCAGCAGAAAGCAGCAGCCCTCCAGGCGCAAACGCAGGCACAGCTCAATCTGATGCAGGCCCAGATGGCCCAGATGCAGACCGCGTTGACGCAGTCCCAGATTGGGGAGACGCAGGCCAAGCAGCGGCTGGCGAACTCTCAGGCCAACAATCAGGACCTCGAAACCCTCAAAACGACCGCAGGCCTTGCCCTCCTGGTGGGTGGTGCGGCCTACCTCGCTGACAAAATGGGGGTGCTTCCCCCCAGCTCGGGCAGCAGCCAGGCCAGCACGCAGCCGACCAACTACGCCCAGCCCACACCGAGCACATCCGCGCCATTCGAAACCGGCCGATCCGACTGGCATCGCTGGCACGATTGGGAAGCGAGCCTCACTGGCAACCGGCTCGCCGGTGTGCAGTATTGGGCCAGCGTCCGAAGCAAGAAGCCGGCAGCTCTATGCGCGAATGCGCCAGGGGGGAATTCGAACGAATTCCAGGAGGCGTGTGAGAC
>CAITEF010000056.1 GCA_903891315.1 uncultured Rhodospirillales bacterium
GCCTTGCCGCGAAGGCTCTCGGCGGAGGTGCTTCGCACTTCCGCCCGACGTCACCCGCGTTAAAACTCCGCAGGCCGCAATTGATGCGCCATCCGGTCGAGCAACCCATTGGCCATCCGCGGCTCGTCGCCCTCGAAGAACCCATGCGCCACATCAAGATATTCGTTGATGACCACCTTGGCCGGCGCGCCATCTTTCATCGTCAACTCGGCAGCTCCCGCCCGCACCAACGCGCGCAGCACCGGGTCGAGGCGGTCGATCTTCCAATCGGTGGTCAGCATCTCGGCGATCATGCCGTCGAGCTTGTCCTGTTCACGCACGGCAGCGCGCACGATGGCCGAGAACAGCCGCACATCGACATCATGCACCCGGCCATCCTCGAACCCCTCGCTGCCCTCGGTGGCACCGAAGCGGAAGCGGACAAATTCGTCGATCACCGTCTCAGCACTGGTCGGACCCTGCTCGGCCTGGAACAGCGCCTGCACGGCTGCCACCCGCGCGCCGGTGCGCGGACGCGGTTTGCCCTGTGCCTGTTGCTGTCCCGAACCACTCATGAAAACGCCCCCAGTCGCCGCCCAGTCGAAATCTGCCGCAGGCAAGCGGACGCCGCCTCGGCACCCTTGTTGTGCCCGTCCGCACCCGAGCGCGCCAGGGCCTGTTCCTCGGTGGCAACGGTCAGCAGACCATTGCCGAGCGCAAGCGTGTGGTCGAGCCCCACGCGGGTCAGCCCCTGCATCGCCTCGCGGCAGACATGCTCGTAATGATCTGTCTCGCCCTTGATCACGCAGCCCAGCACCACAAAGCCGTCGAACCGGCTGGTGCCGCGCACGGCGTATTGCACGGTGACCGCCAATTCCAGGGCACCTGCCACATCAATCACTTCCGACGTGCCGCCAGCGGCGGCGATCAACGCCACCGCACCGTCGCGCAATCCGTCGACGATCTCGGCGTTGTAGGGCGCGCGCACGATCAGAATATGCGGGCTGCGTCCCTCGACGGTGGGCACCGCGATGGCGGCGTCGAGTTGCGTGCTCATTCGTCGATCCCCCGCTGCCCGGAAATCGTCAGGCCGTAGCCCTCGATCCCGACGACAGTGCGCTGGGTGTTGGAGAGCAGCACCATGTCCTTCACGCCCTGATCGAGCAGGATCTGCGCGCCGATGCCGTAATCGCGCAGGAAGCGCGGATGCGGGTTGTCGGTGTCCAGATGTGCCACGCGCTGGGAAAGCCCATTGGCACGGGTGTCGCGCAACATCACCACCACGCCGCGGCCTTCATTGGCGATCATGCGCATCGAGGCGTGCAGCCGCTTGGTGGTCGCCCCGCCGATCACGTCGTCGATCAGATCGACGGCATGCATGCGGACCAGCACCGGGCCGGGCGCGCGCACATCGCCCTTGGTCAGCACGATATGCTCGGAATATTCGACGGTGTTGGCATAGACCGCCATCTTCCACTCACCGCCCACCGCGTGGTCGATCACCGCCTCGGAGACGCAGCGCACCAGCTTCTCGGTCCGCCTGCGATAGGCGATCAAATCGGCAATCGTGCCGAGCTTGAGATTGTGGTGCTGCGCGTAGCCCACCAGATCGGGCAGACGCGCCATCTCGCCATCGTCGCGGATGATCTCGCAGATCACACCGGCCGGGATCAGGCCAGCGAGACGGGCGATATCGACCGACGCCTCGGTGTGTCCGGCGCGGACCAGCGAGCCACCCTCGCGGGCGAGCAACGGGAAGACATGGCCGGGCGTGGTGATATCGTCGCGCGTCGATTCCGGATTGATCGCCCGCGCAATGGTCAGCGCCCGGTCGGCGGCCGAGATGCCGGTGGACACACCTTCGCGGGCCTCGATGGAGACGGTGAACGCGGTCTGATGCCGTGTGCCGTTGGATTGGCTCATCAGCGGCAGTGCCAGACGCTCGACCTGCCCGCGCGTCATCGCCAGACACACCAGCCCGCGCGCGTGACGGATCATGAAGTTGATTGCCTCGGGCGTGGCGAATTGTGCGGGGATGACGAGATCGCCCTCGTTCTCACGGTCTTCATCGTCGACGAGGATGAACATCCGCCCGGCGCGGGCTTCCTCAATGAGTTCCTCGGCGGAGGAGATGTATTCGCTCAGCGACTTGGTGAGCAGGGTTGCAGGCGACGTCATGCGAACTCCCTTAGGCGCGCGACGTAGCGGGCCAGCATGTCGATTTCTATGTTCACCGCGTCTCCGACGGTGAGGGTGCCGAAAGTGGTGTGCTCGGCGGTGTGTGGGATGATGTTGACACCGAAGGTCGCCGCTTCAACCTCATTGACGGTCAAAGACACGCCGTTGATCGCAATGCTGCCCTTCGGGGCGATGTATTTGGCCAGTTCGACGGGCACTTCAAAGCGCCAGCGCGTCGAGCCGTGATCCGGGGTCGCGGACAGGACGAAGCCCACGCCGTCGACATGACCGGATACGATGTGGCCGCCCAACTCGTCGCCCACCTTGAGCGCGCGTTCGAGATTGATTTTGGAGCCGACGCGCCAGGAGCCCAGCGTGGTCTTGGCCAGCGTCTCGGCGGAGGCTTGGATCGCGAACCAATCGGCACCGCGCTCGATCACCGTCAGGCAGCAGCCGGAATTGGCGATGGAGGCCCCGAGCGCGATCTCGGCGGTGTCCGGCCAGGGAGTGGCGATCACCAGGCGCATGTCGGCACCCTCGGCGAGCGGCGTGAGGCTGCGAACCTCGCCGATGGCGGTGATGATGCCGGTGAACATGCAGCCAGATTCCTTTTGCCGGGGCGCGTCAGGCGCGACGGAATTCCGACACTATATCAGGGCCGATTTCACGCAACGCAACCCGTTGAAAGCGGGGCATCAATGCCAGATCCGGGATGCCCATCGCCTGGATTGCGGGCAAAGCGTCCCCACCGAGGGTGGCGGGCGCATGAAACCACACCAGCCGGTCGACCAAATCGGCGGACAGCAGCGAGGCGGCGAGTTTTCCGCCGCCCTCGACCAGCACCCGCGTCAGCCCCCGCGTGCCGAGGGCTGCGAGCATCACGGCGGCGTCGAGGCCGTGTTCGGCGCGCGGGACGGTGAGGATTTCGGCCCCCAATTCCTGCAGATCGATCAGCCGCGCATGGTCCACGCCATTGGCGGCGATCAGCCAGAGCGGGTCGGTGCTGGCAGTCTGCGCGAGCCGGGAGGAGAGCGACGTGCGCAACTGGCTGTCGGCCACAATGCGAACCAGGGGGCGGGTGCGGGCACCCTCCAGACGGCAGGTCAGTTCCGGATCATCAGTCAGCGCCGTGCCGCTGCCGACGAGCACGGCGTCATGCCGTGCGCGGAGCAGTTGCACCAAGCGGCGCGCGGCGGGGGAAGTGATCCATTTGCTCTGGCCGCTGGCAGTGGCGATCCGGCCATCCAGCGTCGAGGCGAGTTTCAGCGTCACCATCGGGCGGCCCTGGGTGACTCGGCGGAAGAAGCCTTCGTTGATCTCCTCGCCGTCGGCGCGGAGGACATTCTCGGTCACTGTCACACCCGCCTCGCGCAGCATCGCCACACCGCGTCCGGCGACGCGAGGGTCTGGGTCATGCGTGGCGATCACCACACGGGCGATCCCGGCCTGGATCAGCGCCTCGGCGCAGGGCGGGGTTCTGCCGTGATGGGCGCAAGGTTCGAGACTGACATAGGCGGTCGCCCTGCGCGCGGCGCGTCCTGCAATATCAAGCGCCTGTGTCTCGGCGTGCGGGCGTCCACCGATCGCGGTGGTGGCGCGGGCGACGACTCGGTTGTCCTTGACGATCACGCAGCCGACGGAGGGGTTCGGCCAAGTCTGCCCAAGTCCGCGCCGTGCGAGGGCGAGGGCTGCGCGCATGTGGTCGTTGTCGATTGCGGTGCTCATCGTCCGATCAATCCGTCATTGCGAGCGAAGCGTGGCAATCCAGGAGTGCCGCCGATTGATTCCTGGATTGCCACGTCGCCTTCGGCTCCTCGCAATGACGAAAAAGGGAACTTACTCCGCGACCGGCGCACCATCGAGCCCGCCGAGGAATTCCTCGAAATCTTTGGCCTCGGTGAAATTGCGGTAAACCGAAGCGAAGCGGACATAGGCCACCGCGTCGATCTGTTTCAGCGTGTCCATCACGATGGAGCCGATCATCGCAGATGTGACATCGGCCTCGCCGGAGGCTTCCAGCTTGCGCACAATGCCGTTGACGATCTGCTCGATCCGTTCCTCATCCACAGGCCGCTTGCGCAGCGCGATCCGCACCGAACGGGCGAGCTTATCGCGGTCGAACAGCTGACGCGTGCCGTCAGATTTCACCACCATGATCTCGCGCAACTGCACGCGCTCCACGGTGGAGAAACGCTGCCCACATCCGGCGCAAGCCCTCCTGCGACGGATCGCGGAGCCGTCTTCCGTCGGCCGGCTGTCCTTCACCTGGGTGTCGTCGTGTCCGCAGAACGGGCAGCGCATGATGCGGTGTTACCGGTAGATCGGGAAGCGGGCGCAGAGTTCGAGCACCTCAGCCCCCACCTCGGCTTCGGCGGCGGTGTTGCTGCCGTCATTCGAGGCGGACAGACCATCGAGCACGCGCACGATCATGCGGCC
>CAITEF010000057.1 GCA_903891315.1 uncultured Rhodospirillales bacterium
CTTTGGGATAGAGATGCCCAATTCGGAGCGCCGCTTCATCGCGCATCCGCTGGCCGTAGTGGCGCACGTCCTCCGCCAGCCCCTGCGCCCCCCGGCCCTGCCAGAGCCCACCGCGAGCGCGCTCGGTCCGCGAGGCGGGATTGACCGGTGGCATTCCGGCGAACTTCGGCGGGATTTCCACCAGCGCCTTACCGATCAGCACAGCGACGGGATTGAGATCCGAGCCATAAGCGGGCAGACCAAGCCGCTGCGCCTCCAACGGGATCGACCCGCCGCCGGAGAATGGGTCATACACCGGCGGTGCCTTCGCCTGGAGATAGGCCAGAATTGCCGCCCCGTCATCGCGCGGTGGTGGTTCCTCACCCAGGCCCCACGCCACGCTGCGCGCAATCTCCCACCGCGCCTCGTTCAGGATGTCCTCGTTGTTCGAGGCTTCCCACGGAACCAGCCGCTCAATGACCCGATGCAGCCGCTTCCGCTCCGTCTCCTGAACTTCCTCAGTCGGGAACCGATCAGGCCATGCCGAGGGATCATCCACCAGTTGCGCGAACAGCACCGCCCGGCAGGCCGCCAGCGGCCGCCGCGCCCACCAAAGGTGCAACGTGGAAGGATGCCCGTGCCGGATGGATTTCTCCCGCGCCGATGCCTTGTTGATTGCTTCCAGCGGAATCGAAACCTCGATCAGCTTCCTGCGTGGGGCCTTCATGCGTTGTCCTTGCGGATGCGGATGCGCAGCAGGTGTGCGACATCAAAATGGGAAAGGAAATGTGCCAGTTGCGGCGATGCGGCATCCCCCGCGAGCGCTGGGTCGCCGATCCAGCCGGACGCAAGGTCATAGTCAAAATGGGCCAGAATCCGACCAGCCATGCCGCGCGGTGGATCGGCCATCCCGGCCGCCATTACGCTGGAGAGCGCATAGATGTCGGTGGGAACGGGACCAAGCTGCGTCTCCCACTGGAACGGATTGGGATGGCCGATGAGCAGAAGCCGCCCGGATGGCGTGAACTTATTCAACGCCCGCGCCGTGTCTCGCAATTCATCCCAAACCGCCCGCGGAACCGGCCCCTCGGGACGGATCGGCCGCAGGAGCAGCGGCAGGCCAAAGGCAGCGTGCATGGACTCCGTCTCAAACCAGACCTGAAGGAGAACATCCACCGTCGGCCCGCCGCGCATCCCGCCACCGCCAACGCTGAACAGTTCCGTCGTGATGCGATGCCGGAGGACAAAAGGCAACATGGGCTGACCGGGATCGACCACCGGGGGCCATACGATTTGCTTGCCGTTCAAAGCCCCGGCCATCAGATTGACCAGGTATTCGGCCGCGTCGCCGTCCGGGTTTTCCCGGCAATACCGAGCAAGCCACTTCAACGATGTCCCGAAGGCACCCGACAGGTGGTTCAGCGCCTCGCTCTCAGGCATCATCACGGACAGCCCTGGGCGGACAAACGGATCCATTCATGACGGAGCCGCGCCTACCGGCATCAGGTCCGCGACGTTGAACGCGGCAGCCGAGGAAATAGCCGACTAAGCCACCTGTGCATGGGACGCCCCCTGCCCCATTGGCTTTGGTCCTGGTCGCGGGGTTGGCTTGGAAGTCTAAGGACATCGCGCGCGGCCACCGATTGTCAGAAATAGGTCTGCTGAAGGATTACAAGCAATTCACCGAGTGCGAAGAGTGCCGACCCAGCCACCATCCCGATAACGGTGCCATTGATTCTAATGAACTGAAGGTCCTTGCCAACCTGCAACTCCAGGGCGAGGGTAATCTTTTCTGCGCTCCAACTGGCGACCACGTCAGAGATGTAGGCGCTGATCTGTGCGCCGAATGGAGCGACATAGTTGACCAGCAGGTTTTCGA
>CAITEF010000058.1 GCA_903891315.1 uncultured Rhodospirillales bacterium
AGGTCTTCCGCCATGCGGTCACCTTGCTGTCCGACACGGTGACCGAGGCGCTGGCGGCCAACAATCTGCCGCAATCGGCGGTCGATTGGCTGGTGCCGCATCAGGCCAATCTGCGCATCATCGACGGCATCGGCCGCAAACTCGGCCTGCCGCCGGAGCGCGTGGTCGTCACGGTGGACCGTCACGCCAACACGTCAGCCGCCTCCATTCCGCTGGCTTTGCGTGAGGCCTGGCAGGACGGGCGCATTGAGCGTGGCCAATTGGTGCTGATGGAGGCCCTCGGTGGCGGGCTGACCTGGGGATCGGCCTTGGTGCGCATTTGATATGATAATAAAATTGCGTTCAAATCAGCAACGGTGCTGAAAAATCCAAGAGTTCTTGACGAAAGTTCATCGCTTGCATAGCGTACGGCCATGAACACTATCACCCGCGCCCATCTGGCCGAGACGATCTACACCCAGGTAGGGTTGTCGCGGAACGAGTCTGCCGCCTTGCTGGAAATGGTGCTGGCACGCATGAGCGCCGCGCTGGAATCTGGCACGTCGGTGAAGATCAGCGGCTTCGGCACCTTTTCGGTCCGCGACAAGGGGCAGCGTATCGGTCGCAACCCCAAAACCGGCCAAGAAGTACCCATTTTGCCCCGCCGCGTGTTGGTCTTCCGCCCAAGCCAATTGCTCAAGGCACAGGTCAACCACATGGCATTGCCGGTTGATGGCCTCGACGAATGAGCCAAGCCGAGACTGACGACGACGCGGCGGATCGCCCGGAGCGGCCCGCCGCGCGGACGCGGTCAGCCAAGGCTCCAACCGCATTCCGCACCATCAGCGAAGTCGCCGACGAATTGTTGGTCCCGCAGCATGTGCTGCGATTCTGGGAAGGCCGCTTTCCGCAGGTCAATCCGCTCAAACGCGGCGGCGGCAGGCGCTATTATCGCCCCGAGGACATCGCATTGCTGCGCCGGATACACGCGCTGCTCTACGTGCAGGGCTACACGATCAAAGGCGTCCAGCGTCTGCTGCGCGAGAGCGGTGGCCATTTGGCCGACGACATTCCACCGCCAGCCCCGGAAGAAAAGGCCAGTGCAATCGGGGTCGAGTTTGTCGAACCCGATGAGCCGCAACTGCCAATGCCGGGGCTCGGGCCGCCTTTGCCGCTGGAACTGCCGCTCAGCCCGGCCAAGCCCACCAAAGCAAAACCGCCAACCGCGGCAAATCCGGCATCCCTTGGACGAAAATCCGTGGTCGCGATTGAGTCGGACGCTGAATTGCTCCGTCTGCGCGCGGTTCTGCGTCAGACCCTGGCCGAGCTTGAGTCGCTGCGCGCGTTGCTGCCGAGATAGTTATCGTCCCGATTTTGCAGGAGCTGTCGCGCTGGGCAGGCGTTGCGGCGCTGCGTCATGGCTGCTAGACACTTCCTCCCCACGGTCGGAGCGTAGCGCAGCCTGGTAGCGCATCAGTCTGGGGGACTGGGGGTCGTGGGTTCGAATCCCGCCGCTCCGACCATTTCCGCCTGTCGTTCTCGGGCGTTGAGCCTTTGCTATCCGTCTCGTGACCGTATTATCCAAACAGAGTCATGCCTTCGGGCTTGAACTTGGGCGGATTTCCTGCACAAACCAGTTGGCAAGTGAGGCATCGGGTTGCGCTGCGATCTGGTATCGTTGCGCGCACATGCTACACAGGCTTCAGTATGCCACGAGGTCGTGGAAGGGGTAACTATGAGCGGCGAACAATCCGATGCGTTGGGGATGCGGCCTGTTACGAGCCCATTCAAGGCCCGCAAAACCTTGATTTTTGCCAATGACAAATCGAGCGGCAAGACCACCAGCTGCAATGCGGTGTTGGTGAGCCTGTTGCAGCGCTACCCAACGCTGATGCGCACCGTCGATGTGCGCGAATATGAACGTCAGCCGCGCCTGTCGCTGATCTTCCGCCGGGAAGACGGCTTCAACTCCATCATGCACCGCGACGCCCGCAACGCGGCCGCCTTCGATATGGCCCGCGCGCTGGCCTATGATCCGAACGCGACCTCGTGGGACGAATTGCTCTACGATATCGGCGTCGGCAATTTGATCGTCGATCTCGGCTCGAACACGTTTTCCGAAATCTGCCGCATCCTTGACGACGAGCCGCGTCCGATCTTCCCCGATGGCGGTGATCGCGTGGCTGTGGCGGTGCCGGTGACAACGGCGGCTGACTCCATCGAGTCCGGCATGGCTGCGATCGACCATGTCTGCTCGTGGGGGCCGCGCACCCATGTCTTCATCATCGAGCAGGAATATCTCGGCCGTTTCACCAGCGAACTCGCCGATTGGTGCAACTATCGCGACCGCCTGCTCGCCGCCGACCCTTCGCGCATCACGCTGGTCCGGATCGAGAAACTGGCCGTGGCCGATATCGGCTCGGTGGTGTTCCAGCGCATCGACAAGATCGTCGAAAACGCCCAGTCGATGCTGCGGTCTGACAAACTGACCGGTGCCGCCCTGCTGCGCGCACTGCGTCAGGCCCGCGCGGAGATTTCCTGGGGCAATCGGACCATGGAATCGGTGCGCCCGATTGCGGACTGGTTCGCCAACTGAGTCTGCGTTGATCTGACGAAAAAGCCGTCGGGAGCCTCGCTTCCGACGGTTTTTTTGCGCCGGTCCGACCTACAAGGTCTGTCATTCCGGTTCGTTGACGAACGACGTGCTGCAACCCGCGCGCATCCGCGATTTTCATCAGCATGCTCATTATCGCTCGAAAATTAGCGACGCAATCCACATATTGTGTTCCGAAGCGGTCAATCACACTATATATTGACCAATGCGACTCGGGGCAGGGGAGCCACGGCTACTCGCACATAGGAGTGACGCATGGACGGCGGCGTGATGTTCTTCGGGCTCAACCGGCAAATTCCCGGAGCGAGCTTTGGTGAGGCGGCTCTTCCTGGTCGCCTGCTCGACCCCGGTATGGGCGTGGCCGTGGCGCGACGCACCGTGTTCCGGCCCGAGGATCAAGAGTGTTTCGGCCGCGTGGCGGACCGGGTGGCAGCGGGCAACATGTCGCTGCTGGGCCGACCGCTCACCTCGGCGGACGAACTGGAACGCTCCCGTCTGCGCAACGCGATTGCCACCGGTGCCTTGATCACCTCCGGTCGACATCTCCAGCACGGCGACGCCAATCAGGCCGGCCGCAACATGGAACTGTTCACCAATTGCGCCACCGCGATTGCCAGCTTCGCCAAATTCTATCTGCTGCTGAACGGCAGCGGCGTCGGTCGCTCCTATGACGACGCGCTCGTTGCCGTCGATTGGTCAAAGGCCCCGCGCCTGAAGCTGCGCCTCGATCCCGGCCACCCCGATTTCCCGCACAACGATCAGGCACTCGCTGCTCTGTCCGCCGAACTCGGCATGGACGCCGCTGACGTGCTCACCACCATCAGCGCCGACCCCGCCCAGATGCCGGAAGGCACCACCCATCACGTCATCGCCGACAGCCGCGAGGGCTGGGCGAAGGCCGTCGAAATCCTCGAAGGCATGGCGTTCGAGGAGCGCGCGGACGAGATCCTCTTCCTTGATTTCTCTGCCGTCCGCCCGAAGGGTGCCCCGATCGGCGGCATGCAGGGTCGTCCCGCTTCCGGCCCGATCTCGCTGATGCGCGCCTTCGTCAATATGGACCGCCACATCATCGCCAAGGGGGCCGCGCTCGCACTTTGGGAACAGGCGTTGCTCGCCGACCATTATCTCTCGCTCGAAGTCCAGGTTGGCGGTGCGCGTCGTGCCGCCCGGATGGCGACGAAATCCTGGCGCGATCCCGGCATTTTCCGCTTCATCCGCGCCAAATCCGAAGGCGGGCTGTGGACGGCGAACAATTCGGTGATGGTCGATCAGGAATTCTGGCACGTGCTGCGTCACGGCCCGGAGCGCGAGGACGACCTCGCCCAGCACGCCCGCGCGGTGTTCGATGAAGTCACCCGCTGCGCCTATATCAATGGCGAGCCCGGCTTCATCAACGGCGACAAGCTCGAAGATCATCGCACCGGGGCGGCGTGGGAGAAGCCGGTCTATGACGATGGGCGGGATTTCCGCTCGGATCGTTATCACGCAGATCGCGGAGCCGCCCTGCTGGGCGAACTCGCCCGCCGCGCGCAATCGGCGCATTTCCCGGCGACGACCAATCCCTGCGGCGAGATCGTGCTGCATGTCACCGGTGGCTATTGCGTGATCGCCGATTTCGCACCCTTGCTCGCCTGTCCGGTGGAGATCGAGAGCGTCTCCCCCGGACTGATGTCCGCTGAAATTGCCGCTGAATGGGACGCCCGTGTTGAGGACAGCGTGCGCCTCGGCGTCCGCTTCCTGATGCGCGCCAACATGATGGACGCGCTCTATGGTGAGGAAGTTCGTCGTACCAACCGCATGGGCATCGGTCCCACCGGTCTGCACGAATGGGCCTGGATGCGCTTCGGCCTCGCCTTCCACGACCTGCTCGACGACCAAAAATCCGCCCCGTTCTGGGCGGCGGTCGAGAGCCTGTCGGTTGCGGCGAAGGATGAGGGTGCCCGCTATGCTGCCGAACTCGGCAAGCCGGAGCCATTCACCGTCACCACGGTCAAGCCCGCCGGCACGACGTCCAAGCTGTTCGGCCTCACCGAGGGAGCACACCTGCCCGCCAAGCGGCAATATCTCCGGTGGGTGCAGTTCCGTGGCGTGCGCGACGAGACCGGCGAATGGGCGAGCGACGCTGATCCATTGCTCGCGCAATACGAGGCGCGCGGCTATCCGATCCGCTCACTCACCAGCTTCCCCGGCATGGCCATCGTCGGCTTCCCGACTCTGCCAAGAATTCAGCGCCTGGGTATTGGCGATCAATTGGTGACGGCTCCTGAGGCGGACCCGGACAGCCAATATGGCTGGCTGCGTCTGCTGGAGCGGCATTGGATTGGGGCGACGCAGGGCAATCAGGTGTCCTACACGCTCAAAATCCTCACTGACCGCCACGCTTTGGAAGATTTCCGCCGCATCGTCATCGCGCATCAGCCCGACATCCGCTGCTGCGCCATCCTGCCGAGCCAGCCGGATCATGCGATGGGGTTTGAGTATCTGCCGGAAGAGGAAATCTCGCTCGACGATTTCCTGGCCTTGGCGGCGCGGATCGATGATCCGGGTCTGCATGAGGCAGTGGACACGGCGCATTTGCAATGCGCCGGTGGGGTGTGCCCGATCTAG
>CAITEF010000059.1 GCA_903891315.1 uncultured Rhodospirillales bacterium
GTATTCATCCGGCATCGCCAGCTCGGTGCTGTCCTGCCGCGAGATCCGCACCGCGGCCTGCGGCGGCAATTTTTGGCGCAGATTCTCCAACTGCACCGGCAGAATGTCGATCACCTCAAACTGCGCGCCATCCGGCACGCGTGCGGCGATGCGCAGGCTGAGATCGCCATAGACACAGGCGACCTGCAAGGTCCGCCCGGGCAGGGTCTCGCCCAGCGCCGCAAGCGCCGCATCCCCCAGCCTGCGGTAATTCCCCCACAGGATGAGATCGACCAACCAAGCCCGCTCGAAGAACCGCACGGCACCCGGTCGGATATAGGCCCAGTCGTAATTCTGCTCTAGGTAAGTCGGGATCGTTTGCATGCCTGCATGATGATCCCGAACCGATCGATGCGTCGTTGATCTGAGTCATCAAGCCCCCGCGCCACCCTGACAAGAGAGCCCGATCATGACCCAATCCTGGCACGCCGCCCCGCTCATTTGGGGCCACGGCCCCCGCATTTTCGAGGCCTTTCTGGAGCCGACCTGCCCGTTCTCCGTCCGCGCCTTGGGCAAGTTCGACGCTTTGCTGGCGCTCGCCGGTGAGCACCGCATCACGCTGAAAATCCGCCTGCAATCGCAGCCCTGGCACCTGTTCTCCGGTATGATCACCCGCACCGTCCTCGCCGCCTCCACCCTGCCGAACGGGCGCGACGCCGCGAAATCCGTGTTGCTCGCCGTCGCCGCCCATCGCGAGGAGTTCGAATTCGAACGCCACGCTTTCGGCCCCAACATGGACACCACCCCCGCCCAGATCATCGCCCGCATCGAGGGCTATACCGGCCTGCCCCTCGCCGCCGCCTTCGCCAATCCGGAGCTGGACCGCGAGCTGAAATGGCACTGCAAATACGCCCGCCAAAACGGTATCCACGTCTCGCCAACCTTCATGATCGACGGTCTGGTGCAGAACGACATCGGCAGCGGTGACGCGGTGGAGGCTTGGGCGGCGAAGCTGGTGGGATAAATGTGTAGGGTGTCAATTCCGCAATGGAATTGGCACCCTACACAATCCCAAAGCCATCAATGATCGCTGGCAACTCGGTGAACATCGAAGCTTCGGCATCCGCACCCCGCACATCCACCCCATAACCCCAGCGCGCCCACACGCTGCGCACGCCGGTGCCGTCGGTGGTGTGCAGATCGTTGTGATGATCGCCCACCATCACCGAGCGCTGCGGATCACCGCCTGCGGCCTTCAACGTGCCGAGCAGATGGCCAGGATCCGGCTTGCGCACCGCAAAGCTGTCGCCGCCGCAGATCACCACAAAGAAGCGTGATAATCCCAGCGCGTCGAGCATCACCCGCGCCGGGTGCTCCGGCTTGTTGGTGCAAACCGCCAAGGTCCATCCCTCCGCCCGCAACGCGGCCAGCGTGTCCAGCACACCTGGATAGGGGCGCGTCAGCACCGAGGAATTCTCAGTGTAGTCGGCCAGAAAAGACTCCAATGCCGCCGCATCCATCGCAACCCCACGCGCCGCAAAGGCGCGTTCGACCAGCACGCGGGCACCGTCGCCCACCATCAGCGCCACCTCATCCTCGCGGAACTCCGGCAGGTTGCGTGCCCGCATCAGCCGGTTCATCGCCGCCGCAATATCCGGGACAGAGTCGGTCAGGGTGCCATCGAGGTCGAAGACCACGCATTTTGCCAGCGTCATCGCATTCATCCTGAAACGCTCCGTCACCAAGATTTACCCGTATCATCGTCCCACCCCTTTGACACGTCACCCCCCGGCCCGCTACCGGACATGCATGAGCACCACAGCCATCGTTCTCGCCGCCGGGTTCGGCACCCGGATGAAATCCGCGCTGCCGAAAACCCTGCACAAAATCGCCGGGCGGCCGATGCTGCATCACCTTCTCGCCTCCTGCGGCGAGGTGTTCGACCGCATCGTTGTCGTCATCGGCCCGGATATGGACATCGTGGCCGCGGCGGCGGCACCGCATCAGGTGGTGATCCAGCACGACCGCCTCGGCACCGCACACGCCGCCCTACAAGCCGAGGCCCTGTTCGGCGATGGCGATGTTGCCGTGCTCTACGCGGACAACCCGCTGATCAAACCCGCCACACTGCGCCGCCTGATCGAGCGTCGCGCCGAAGGCGACGCCGCGCTGGCCCTGCTCGCCATGCGCCCGGCAGATCCTGCGAAATATGGCCGCGTGCTCACCGATTGCGGCTATGTCTCCCGCATCGTCGAATACGCCGACGCCACGCCGGACGAGCGCGCGATCACGCTGTGCAACGCGGGCGTGCTCTGTGCCTCCGCCACACAGATGCGCGACTGGCTCAAGCGCGTCCGCAACGACAATTCCAAGGGCGAATTTTACCTCACCGATCTCGTCACCCTGGCCCGCGAGGATGGCGGCAATGTCGCCGCCGTCGAGGCTCCGTTCTCCGAGCTGCGCGGCGTGAACAGCCGCGCCGAACTCGCCGAGGCCGAGCAGGCCGTGCAGGACGATCTCCGCCGCGCCGCGATGGACAACGGTGCCACAATCACGCTGCCGCAAACCGTCTGTTTCTCCTGGGACACGGTGTTGGGCCGCGACGTCACGGTGGAGCCGAATGTGGTGTTCGGCCCCGGTGTGACGGTCGAAGACGACGTCCAGATCCGCGCCTTCTCACATCTCGAATATTGCCACGTCGCGCGCGCCGCCATCATCGGCCCCTATGCCCGACTGCGCCCTGGCACCCGCGTCGGCGTTGCCGCCCATGTCGGCAATTTTGTCGAACTCAAAGCCGCCGAGCTTGGCGATGGCGCGAAGGCGAACCATCTCTCCTATCTCGGCGACGTGCGCATCGGGCCGGGCACCAATATCGGCGCGGGCACCATCACCTGCAATTACGACGGCTTTGCCAAGCACCGCACCGAGATTGGCGCGGGTGTCTTCGTCGGCACCCATTCCACCCTGGTCGCCCCGGTCAGCTTGGCCGACGGTTCCTTCACCGCGGCGGGCAGCGTGATCACCGACAACGTGCCGCCCGACGCGATGGCATTCGGTCGTGCCAAGCAGGTCAACAAATCCGGACTGGCCGCCATTTTCCGCGCCTCCAAGCGCAAGACCTAGGACGAAATTCATGTGCGGCATTGTCGGCGTCATCGGCACGCAACCGGCCTCTCCCATCCTTCTCGACGCGCTGCGCCGCCTGGAATATCGCGGCTATGACAGCGCGGGCATTGCCACGATCAACGATGGCGTGCTCACCCGCCGCCGTGCAGAGGGCAAACTCGGCAACCTCGCCGCCTCGCTTGCGGCCACGGCCCTGCTCGGCACCACCGGCATCGGCCACACGCGATGGGCGACGCACGGCGCTCCCACCGAGAGCAACGCCCATCCGCACGGCACCGCCCGCGTCGCCGTCGTCCACAACGGCATCATCGAGAACCATGCCGAACTGAAGGTCGAACTGGTCGCGGCGGGGCAGGTCTTCACCACCGAGACCGACACCGAGACCGTCGCACAGCTTCTTGATCTCTATCTCGCCCAAGGCATGACGCCGGAAGCAGCCTCGGCGAAGGCATTCCCACAACTGCACGGCGCCTACGCCATCGCCGTGGTGTTCGCCGGCCACCCCGATTTGCTGATCGGTGCCCGCAACGGCGCACCTTTGGCGGTGGGCTTTGGCGACGGTGAGATGTTCCTCGGCTCCGACGCGCTGGCCTTGGCCCCGCTCACCCAGCGCATCGCCTATCTCGATGACGGCGATTGGGTGGTGGTGAAATCCGCCGGTGCCACGTTCTACGACCTCAATGGCCGCGAAGTCGCCCGCGAGATCCGCCGCACCGCACTCACTGGGGCTGCCGTCGGCAAGGGCAATTTCCGGCATTTCATGGAAAAAGAGCTGCACGAGCACCCCGCCGTGCTCGGCGACACGCTGCACCAGCTGGTCAATCCCGGCACCCGCGCCGTCGGCCTGCCGCCAATGCCGTTCGACCTGTCGAAGATCAACCGCGTCACCATCAGCGCTTGCGGCTCGGCCTTCTACGCCGGCGCCGTCGCCCGCAATTGGATCGAGGGTGTGGCGGGCATCGCGTGCGACGCCGATGTCGCCAGCGAATTCCGCTATCGCAACCCGCCGATGGACAAAGGCGGCCTCGGCCTGCTCGTCAGCCAATCCGGCGAGACCGCCGACACGCTCGCCGCCCTGCGCTACATGAAATCCGCAGGCCAACACGTGCTCAGCGTGGTCAACGTGCCGGAATCCAGCATGGAGCGCGAAAGCGACGCGATCCTGCCGACGATTGCGGGCCCCGAGATCGGCGTGGCCTCCACCAAGGCGTTCACCGCCCAGCTCGCCGTGCTCGCCTGCCTGACGATCGCGCTCGGCCGCGCGCGCGGTACCATCTCGATTGCGGAGGAAATCCGCCTCACCCACGCGCTGCTCGAAGTCCCTGGCCGCGCCGCCGAGATTCTCGAACACGACGCCCACATCCAACGCATCGCCGCCCGCATCGCCGAGGCCCGCGACGTGCTGTATCTCGGTCGTGGTTCATGCTTCCCGATTGCGATGGAAGGTGCGCTGAAACTCAAGGAAATCAGCTACATCCACGCCGAAGGTTATGCCGCTGGTGAGATGAAGCATGGCCCGATCGCGCTGATCGACCGGAACGTCCCGGTGATCGCCATCGCCCCCTCCGGCCCGCTCTTCGAGAAGACCGCGAGCAATCTGCAGGAAGCCGCCGCGCGTGGTGGCCAGATGATCGTCTTCAGCGACGCCGAGGGTGCGGCCAAGCTCGCTGGCATCGCGCAGGAGACCGTGGTGCTGCCCAAGGTCGACCCGTTCGTGGCCCCGATCCTCTACGCGATTCCGGTGCAGTTGCTCGCCTATCACGTGGCGGTGCTGAAGGGCACGGATGTCGATCAGCCGCGCAATCTGGCGAAATCTGTGACGGTGGAGTAGAGGGGGGAGTCGCTGCGAAATCGGGTGCTTTTGGCCGTTTCCGGTCTGGCAGGTTTCGGGCGGTGTCGGAGAGATAGCTGCCGTCCTGTGGGGCAGATGCTGTCGGCGGGAATCGACCCAAAGCGGCCCTTGCCAGATCTGAGCTGTCCCTGGTTTCACGGACACCTGGTTAAGGTGTTTTGATGGAACTGGAGGGTGCATATGAGACGACGAA
>CAITEF010000060.1 GCA_903891315.1 uncultured Rhodospirillales bacterium
AACATGTATCTTAACGTTCGGTAAGATGGGTATGGTAGAAGATTTTTCCGGTCAATGCCGGTTCTCCAGAAAATCATCCTGAAACTGAGCTTACGCAAGCCGCCGAGGCTGTGTGGCAATGAGGCGGGATAGCGTCCAACCAGCCTGAAATGATCTCGCGAAAATGCGCGAAGAGACAATGGCGGTGATTCGGCCGATGATCACGATGCCGCGGATGATCCCGTCAATGGTCGCGCTAAGGAGGGGTTGGGATTGGTGGCGATTTCGGCCTCAGACGCGAAAGTGCCGATTTCACCTAATCCTTGGTGACACCTCACGAAAACCATCTAATTCTTTGAATTTAAACGATAAATGGCGGATGAGGTGGGATTCGAACCCACGGTAGGCTCACACCTACGGCGGTTTTCAAGACCGCTGCCTTAAACCACTCGGCCACCCATCCGGTTCGCACAACCTACCCAAAGCTTGCCGGCATCGCAACGCGGCGCAAGCGATGACGTTGCATGCTTGACGCAACACCTTGCGTCGGCGCATCCAACCACTCATATCAAAGGCAACAGCTAGAGAGGATAGGCTCGTGATTCGCTGCTCCAAACTGGCTCCGGCAGCAGTTGCGCTGAGCCTTCTTCTCCCTGGTCTGTTGGCGGCCCAAACCCGCAATGCGTCAGGCGACGCGTTCTTCAGCCTGCAGGGCGAGAACGCCTCGATCAGCTCTGCCTCGGTCACCGACCGTTTCTACACAAACGCGCTGCGGATCGGCTACACCTCGCCAGAAGACGCCTATACGTGGCTGCACCGGCTGACCACTCCGATGTTTGGCGAAGGCCATGTGCGACTGGAATTCGATCTGACCCAACAGATCTATACCCCACTGGCAACGCGGTTCGCGACAACCCCGAAGGGCGATGAGCCCAATGCCGGCCTGCTGCTCGCCAATTTCGCCGCCGTGCAGGAACGCGCCGACAGCCTGTCCTCGATGGGGCTGAGTGTCGGCATGGTCGGCCCGGCCGCACTTGGTGAGCAAGTGCAGAACGGGTTCCATGACGTGATCGGCCAAGGCCACAACTATGGCTGGAGGTCGCAATTGCACAACGAGCCGGTGTTCGGCGTCAGCATCGGGCGGATCTGGCGGCAATCACTGGCCAATCTTGGCGGGTTGGAGACCGATGTGCTGCCGCAGGCTGACCTGACCGCTGGCACGTTGCGCAGTGCGGCCGAAGCCGGTGTCATGCTACGCCTCGGGCAGTCACTGCAGAACGATTTCGGCTCGGCGCGGATCCGGAGCATCGCTGGTGGGGATATCTTCCATGCCAGCAATATTCTCGGCTGGTATGTGTTCGCTGGTGCCAAGGGACAATTGGTCGCCAACGACATCACGCTCAACGGCAACACGTACCGCAGCAGCCCGAGCGTGTCGGTCGTGCCAGTGGTGGGCGAAGTGGATTTCGGTGCCGCTCTGATGGGTGACGGGTTCCGCATCACCATCTCCGAATCCATCCAGAGTCAGACCTTCCGCCATCAGAAGGGCGGGCCGCACCAGATGGGCTCGCTGGGATTGTCCCTGCTGTTCTGACGCAAGGCGGGTCGTCGAACCGACCTATGCGACGGCGGCGCGATGTGTCGGCGGTGCCCCAGGCCTGCCGACATCGCGTTTTATACCAAACGCGGCGATTGCCGCCCCGTGACCCGTGATTACGAGGCCCCATGGGGGCCGTCGCAACCGATCGATGGCAAGGGCTCGGCTCTATGCTGTCAATGGATCGCGACGCTGCGCTCGCGATGACGAATGTCGGGGCGGGCGCTCAAACAACGCCGCCGGTGGCATCAGAGCAATTTAGCCTCGACCCCATTGAACCTCGTCGGTTCAATGGGGTCGGGCGTTGCTCTAGCGTTTCACAACCCGTGTAGAAATCGGCTCACTGGTCGCCAGCCAGATTCCAAGCGCCACTGGCACCACACCCACCAAGTCGAGCGGTTGCAGTCGCTCGCCCAGCAATACCCAACTCATGATCAGCCCGAGCGGCGGCATCAGGAAATGCAGTGAGGAGGCCGAGGCCGCCGAGCCGCGCCTGAGCAGGAAAAACCAAAGCAGGAACGAGGCAATCGAGACCACAAAGACGAACCACAGCATCGTCTTGAGCAGCAACAGGCCGATCACAAACTCACTGAATTGCTCACCGCGCAGACCGCCCAACGCCAGCAGCGTCATACCAGCACCCGCCTGCTGGACCCCCGTGAGCAGAAACAAATCGAGCCCCGGTTGCAGCCGTTTGGTCAGCAGCGTGCCGATGGTCAGCGAGAACATGCCGATGAATGCCAGCCCGATACCTGGTAGGTCCTCGCCAATCGCCACCCGATTGCGCACCACAAACGCAGCCCCTGCGAATCCAAGCAGCAATCCGCCCAGTTTGCGCCATATCAGCCGCTCGCCGAGGAACGGCACCGCGAGGCAGGCAACCAGCACCGGGTTGAGCGAGGTGATGATCGTCGCCAACCCACCCGAGACGGTGCGCATCGCGAGATAGAGCATTCCCTGATAGAAGGCGAAATTCACCACGCCGAGCGCCATCAAGGTCAGCCACGGCACCGGGCGATGCGTGCCGTCGGTGCGACGGCGGCGGAAGATCAGCGCCGCGCCGACCAGGATCGTCGCCGCGATCAGAAACCGCACGCCGAGAAACAGCAGGGGCGGGGCCACGGTGATGGCGAGCTTCGCCGTGGGGAAGGCGGAACTCCAGGTCAGGCAGAAGATCAGGACGAGGAAGAGGTAGAGTGGGCGGGACACCCCGGATCAGCCCGGAATCAGCAAAGAAACCGCCGCCTGCGCCGCGATCCCCTCCATCCGGCCGGTAAACCCGAGCCGCTCCGTCGTCGTGGCTTTCACCGAGACGCGCGCGACGTCGATGCCCATCAGCTCAGCCAGACGCTGCATCATCTCCGCCGCATGGGGCGCGATTTTCGGGCGTTCGCAGATCAGCGTGACATCCACATTGACGATCCGCCCACCGCGCTCGACCACCCGAGCAGCGGCATGGCGCAGGAAGCGGGCCGAATCGGCGTCCCTCCACTGGTTCTCGCTGGGCGGGAAATGCCGGCCGATATCGCCGTCCGCCATCGCGCCATAGATCGCGTCACACAGCGCGTGGATGCCGACATCGGCGTCCGAGTGCCCGTCGAGCCCC
>CAITEF010000061.1 GCA_903891315.1 uncultured Rhodospirillales bacterium
GCCACCGGCGTATCTCTTCATCATGAGCCGCTGCATCGACAATCGAGGTGTTCTCACGGACGATTGAGATCCGGGATGCACGCCCGTTGTCGAGTCTCTCCCATACCAGCGCCTCCCCAACTTCTTCTTGAATGACGCTCTCGCTAGACTTCAACGCATCGAAAATTGCTTTGTTTTTCAATGCGTCGCCGACGTCGACGTAGAGTTCGGCACGAAGGCGATTCCCGGACGCGAATGTCGCTGTATAGGTGATCCCAGGTCGGCCGCTGGAAAATGAATACCAGTTTTGTGGCTGGGCCGCCTTGGCGTTTGTGAAATTGTGCTTTTCTCGCAGATCATCCATTAAGCCCTGATAGAACTTTTGATACGCACTGCTATTGTCTGATACCGACTTGCCAGCCGATGCTGCGGTAGTCTTCGCCCAGGCATTCGGTGATGCAGCCAGATTGAATACGACCGCTGGAAGCGAACCCGAGATGCGGATCACTTCGAGGGCTATCATGAAGAAATCGAGCGTCTCGCGCGTGTGGTGGTTCAGGAAGTCAATCGCCTCCCGATGCTCTTCACGGACTTTCGGGGCGATCCAGACGATGACCGCAGCATCCAGGCCCGCTGCATAGGTGATCAGTTGCCCGAGATGCCCGTGATCAGTCTGGGCCAGTTGGTTTTCGATAATGACGCGGCGGCCGCTTCCGGTATCGCGCGCCTGAATATCGCAGGCGAAAGCCCCAACCGATACCTCGGTCTTTACGAGTTCAAGGTCGAGACCCAACGTCTCTCCAAGCAGTGCCAGGTTCTCTGCAAGCCACGGAGTGAAATCCGCGGCTTCCATTGCCCAGATTGATCTGGGATCGACATACTCAAGCTTTCCCAACGGGATCGTCGGCACGGCTAGCCTCCTGTTTGGCAACAACGTAGGCATCTGCGTTGGTCGCAGTCCAGATAAGGATGGTGGACTGTTGATTGGCGAGCACCAACCAAGTGGGAACGGGAAGCTCATCCGCCTTTTTGTTCCGTCTCCGTTTCCCCGTCGACACAGCCGTCGGTAGCGCCGGTATTCTACGTTCGCTTTCCACCAATTCTCGCCGTTCACCTCCAGCTAGCCAGGGCTTGGCACCCTCGCCGAACGAACGGCGGCTTTCAGGCGCGTCTCGTATCCGGTTGAACGGCGTCAAATGGGCGCAAACCGGCGGTCGGCGGTGGCATGCAGATGGTGGTCATGCACCCGTCATTCTTCGTCCTCTTTGACAAGCGGTCGCAGATGATCCAGCCATCAATGTTGCGTATCAGCGCCTGCGGCGCTTCGCAATGACGATGAAAATCGCCATCCCGCCCCCCTCAAAACCCCGCCACCCGCGCCCCAATCTCATCAGCCAGCGAGCCAATCACCGCACTGATCGCCGCCGCCTGATCCGCTGGCGATCCAACGCCGCCGATATCCTGGCGCAGCCGCAGCGTTGTCGCCCGCGCCACACCGCCTTCTGGGCGAAGCGCCACCTGCGCCAACACCACCACATGGCCCTCCGCGTCCGAATCCAACCGCTGCACATCCAGTTCCAGCACCAGATCCGGCCGGGTCGAGATCGCCCCCGCTTCGGCGAACACCGCCGCCTGCGGCAATCGCTGCACCAGATCCTCCGTCAGCACCCGCTCCAGCATGCCGCCCAGCGGCTCGGCCCAACGGGCATTGCTGTCCACCGAAAGGCGGTAGTCGCGCGGCCCGCGCACCATCTCCGGACGGTCGAGATACCCGGCCAGCGAAATCCGCCGCAACTCCACATTCATCACGCGCGTCTGCTTCACCGGGCCTGCCACCGGTTGGAGCACGTAAAGGCTCGGCGTCGGCGAGGACGCGCAGCCCGCCAGCCATCCCAGCGCCAGACACAGAGCCAAAACTGGGCGCATCATTTCTCGGTCGCCTTCGCGCTGCGGCCCTGGATCAAGGCCTCGGGGTGCTGGGTGAGGTAATCGGCCAACAGCCGCACGGCGCGCGCGGTGTCGGCGGCTTGGACGATCAAGCGGTCGAGATCACGCCGCGTCTGCGACTGCGCGCCATAGCCGTCCTGCGCCGATTGGATCAGCAACGCCGTCCGCTGGGTCGCGAGTTGCAGATTCTGCGCGATCTCCGGCAGCTTCTTCATCACCGGGGCCGAGCCGTCATCCAGATGCTGCACCAAGTTTTGCGCCTCGCGCAGCGTGGCGGCCAGTGAGACCAGGCTCTGCTTGAGCTCCGGCCCGTTCACCATGCCAGATAGGCCGTGCAGCGTGCTCTCCAGATCGGCGCCGATCTGCGCGAACGGGATTTTGGAAACCTCGGCGGAAATCGCGGTGACCAACGCCGACAGATTGTCCAACCCGCCGGACGTGCCTGGGATCACAATCGTGCCGTCGCTCAACTGTGCCGCCTCAGCCGGTGGCGCGCTGGGGATGAAATCCAATGCCAGGAACATCTGCCCGGTGAGAAGATTGGCCGTTCGCAACTGCGCCCGCATGCCGCGCCGGACCAGATTGCGCGATGTCTCCAGCGCGGGCACGCCGTCAAAGGCAGCGAATGGCAGGATGCGCTCGGGCTGCAGATCATATCGCACATCGACATGCGACTCAGCACCGGTCGGATCAAAGACCAGCTTCACCGCAGTCACCGAGCCGATCTGGATGCCGTAGAACTCGACTGGTGCCCCCACCGCCAAGCCGCGCACCGAGCCGTCGAAACGGGTCAGGAAGGGCAGATTCTTGTCATAACTCGCAACCTTGGCGGCCTGCTCGTCGGGATAGAGCACAAAACTCGTCCCGGCCGCGCTCGGTGCCATGCTGAGCACTTCCTGCGGGGTCTCGAAGGCAACGGCGCCGGTGAGCACCGCCTGCAAATTCTCCACGCGGAGCTGCACGCCGTTCGCTCCCAGTTCCAACGAGATCCCGGAGGCGTTCCAAAAATGCGTGCCGGGATGAACAAAGCTGTCATAGGGACGGCGGACAAACACCGCCAAGGTGAAATCCTGCCCGTTGGGCGACAATTCCCAGTTCAGCACTTCGCCGACATTGATGTCCCGGTAGAGCACCGGCGAGCCGGACGACAAACCGCCCACCCGCTTGGTCGTCAACACATAGGACGTGCCCGGCTCGTCCGAACGCACCGCGGGCGGGTCTTCCAGCCCGAGATATCGCCGCTGTGGCGTGGCAGATGCCATCTCTGCCGAAGGACCTGGGTCCATTTCGATATAGGAGCCGGAGACCAGCGTATCGAGGCCGGAGATATTGCCTGCCGCCAAGCGGGGGCGGACCACCCAAAATCTGGCATGATCCGTCAGCTGGCTCTCGGCATCGCGCTGCATCCGCACTTCGACCTCGACATGGGCGAGATCCTCGCTGAGTTTGATCGTCTCCACCGTGCCCAGATCCACCGCCTTGTGGCGTACCTTGGTCTGGCCGGGCTTGAGACCATCGGCGGTCTGAAAGACCAATGTGATCACCGGTCCGCGCTGTGCAATCGCGGTGTAGGCAAGGTAGCCCGCGATGATCGCCGCCACGATCGGGATCAACCAGATCGGCTGGAACCGCTGCCCACGAATCGTTGCCGACGGCGGATCAGGCTGCGGATCTCCAGGGGGGAAGAGTGGCGGCGTGGTGTCGGTCAAGCGCGTCTCCCGGCATTGTGTGCGGGTGTGACGGCGTCCCACATCAGCCTTGGGTCGAATTGATGGGCCGCCAGCATGGTCAGGATCACTACGGCACAAAAACAAAGCGCGCCAGGGCCAGGGGTCACCGTGGCAAGGCTTCCCATCTGCACCAACGCGGTGAGGATGGAGATCATGAACACGTCAATCATCGACCACCGTCCAGCCGCCTCGACGATCCGGTAGAGCAATGTGCGGGTGCGCAATCTGTGCGTGCTGTGCCGCCCGGTCGTGATCAGAAGGTAGCAAAGCCCGACCAGTTTGAGCAGAGGCACCGCGATGGAGGCGGTGAACACCAAGGCCGCCAACGGCCACAATCCGCTCGCCCCCAGTTCGATCACGCCCTGGATGATCGTGTGCGGCGAGCCGCGTCCGAGCTGGACCACGCTGAGGATCGGCAGCGTGTTGGCGGGGATGTAGAGCACGGCCGCTGCCAGCAGCAGCGCCCAGGCCCGGCCGAGCGAATGCGGCGTGCGGGGATGCATCCCGCCGTCGCAGCGCGGGCAATGCGCCTGCAATGGCGAGACCAACCCGCAGCATTCGCAACCCACACGCCGCAATCCCGGCAGGGCGGGCAGGGCAGGGCCGGAGGGCGCAAGTTCCTCCCAGATCGCCGGGCGGTCCAACGACGCATCCGCCGCCGCCGTCATCAGCATCGTCGCCCCCAGTGCATAGGCCGCCACACCCACATGCACCGGGGCCAGATCGATCAGCTTGGCATAGGCCACGAACACACCAAGCAGGAACACCTCTAGCATCGACCAGGGCGTCAATTCCTCCGTCCATCGGAACAGTCGCGCCAGATGCGGGCGGCCGACCATCTTCAGGGTCGGGCGATGCACCGCCAGCAGCACCCAAAGTGTCAGCACCAGACGGATCGCCGGGGCGAGCATGGTGGTCCCAAGCACCACGAAGGCGAGCGGGGCAAGCCCGGTGTCCTGCAGTGCTCTTGGGCCACCGATCAGCGTGGTCTCTCGTGTGCCGCCGAGATCGATGGCCAGAAATGGCTGGGTGGCGGCCATCGTGAACAGCAGCATGGCCGCAACAGACAGGGCCAGCGCACGGCGCGCCGGATCAGTCCGATGCTGGCGTAGCAGCGCGTGGCAGCGACGGCAGACCGCATGTGTGCCTTTCGCCGGGGCGGGCACGGTCTGAAACAGCCCGCACAACGGGCACTCGCGCAGAAAGCTGGACAACGACGCGCGACCCTCCCCCTCAGGTAGTCAATGCATGGACGCAACCGCCTGGCATTGGCATAACGCCACAGACCAGGAGTTCCATCGCGTGTCCACGATTTCGCTCGAACATCGCGCTCATGTCATCGTACTGGGCAACGAAAAAGGCGGCTCTGGCAAGTCCACGGCGGCAATGCATGTCATCGTCGGTCTGCTGCGTGACGGCTACCAGGTGGGTGCCATCGATTTGGACGCCAGGCAGGCGACGCTGTCGAACTATCTCGTCTCGCGGGCGAAATACGCCGAATCGCATCACATGCATCTGCCGCAGCCGCGCACGCTGTCCGTACATCGGGTGGACAATGACAGCCGCTCGGTCGCCGAGACCGCCGAGCGCACGGCCTTCGAGGCGGCGATCAGCGAGCTTTCGCGCGATTGTGATGTCATTGTCATCGATTGCCCGGGCTCGGACACTTTCCTCTCCCGCCTCGGCCATTCCTATGCCGACACGCTGATCACCCCGATCAATGACAGTTTCGTCGATTTCGCCATGCTGGCGAAGGTCGATCCCGACAAGCTCGATGTCATCCATCCCAGCGTCTACAGCGAGATGGTCTGGCAGGCGCGCAAGCAGCGTTTCAGCCGGGATCGCGGCAAGTTCGACTGGATCGTCATGCGCAACCGCCTCGGTGCCACCATCGCACGCAACCGCCGCGATGTCGGCACCACGCTGGAGGCCCTCGCCAAGCGGATCGGCTTCCGCACGCTGACCGGCTTCGGCGAGCGGGTGATCTTCCGCGAGCTCTATTTGCAGGGCCTCACCTTGATGGATCTGCGCGACGCCTCGCTGGGGATTTCACTCAGCATGAGCCACGTCGCCGCCCGCGCCGAGGTGCGCGCACTGCTCTCGGCGATCCGCCTGCCCGCGCCACGCTTCACGCTGACCTCGCCCCCGGCCGCGATTGGCAAGCTGCTCTGAGGTCCGATCGGCGATAGCTGCAACCCGCCGTCGTCACAGTCTCGCGTCATCCTGACGCTTCGCTCAGGATGACGGTCGAGTGTCAGCAATTCACGTCCGACTTGGCGGCGTCCAGCACTTCCAACGTGTGGGTCGCGATCATCGCTTCCTCGTTGGTGGGGATGACGAACACCCGCACCCGTGAGCGTTCTGTCGAGATCACCGCCGGGCCGTCACCTTTGGCCGCCCGGTTGGCGGTGCGGTCGACCTCGATGCCGATCCATTCCATCCCTTCGAGCACCCGCTCGCGCACCTGCCAGGCGTGCTCGCCGATGCCGCCGCAGAACACCATCGCGTCGAGCCCCTTCAGCACCGCCGCCAGACCGCCCAATTCGCGGCGGATGCGGAAGACGAAATACTCAATCGCCTCGCGCGCATGCGGATCGGCCGATGCCTCCAACTCCCGCATATCGCCCGAGATGCCAGAAAGCCCCTTCAGGCCTGATTCGCGGTAGAGCAGATCAACGACCTCCGCCGCGCTCATCCCCTTCTCCTGTATCAGATAGAGCACCAAGCCGGGGTCGAGTTGGCCAGACCGGGTTCCCATCGGCAGGCCGTCCAAAGCGGTGAAGCCCATCGAACTGGCCACGGACAACCCGTCGCGGATCGCGCACATCGAGGCCCCATTGCCCAGATGCGCCACCACCACCCGGCCCGCGGCATAAAGCGGGGCGAGTTCGCGCAGCTTGCCGACGATGTATTCGTAGGACAGGCCGTGGAATCCGTAACGCCGCACGCCCTCGTCATAGAATTTGCGCGGCAATGCGAAGACGTCGTTGACGAAGGGATGGCCGCGATGGAAGGCGGTGTCGAAACACGCCACCTGCTCGATATGCGGCCACGCCTCCCGCGCGGCGAGAATGCCCGCGATGTTGTGCGGCTGATGTAACGGGGCCAACGGCACCAGCGTCTGCAGATCGGCAAGCACCGCGTCGGTGATCAGCACCGGCGCATCATATTTGATCCCGCCATGCACCACGCGGTGCCCGGCGGCGACCACATTGGCGTCGGGGAACGTCGCACGCCGCCAAGCGAGCACGCGGTACAACGCCTCGGTGTGGAACGGCGCACCCTCGGGCACGTCCCATTCCTGCAACGCGACCTGTGCGCCCTCGGCGTTCTGCACTTTCAGCCGACGCCGCGTGCCGACCGCATCGACCAACCCCAGCGCGAACGCCATCGGTGCCCCCTCGTCGATCTCGAACAGCGCGAATTTGATGCTCGATGATCCGGCATTGAGGGTGACGACATGCCGCACATTCCGCTTGTCGCTCATGGAAATTCTCCAATCCGACCGTGTCAGGCCATGATGTGCAGCCCGGCATCGACATAGATCACGTCGCCGCTCATCCCCGACGACGCGCCGCCGACCAGGAACGCCACCACCCGCCCGACCTCGGCGATATCGACCAGCCGATGCGCGGGCGTGCGGGCAACCGCGTCGTCGATCAGCGTGTCGAAATGCGCAATCCCGCTCGCCGCCCGCGTTTTCAGCGGGCCGGGCGAGACCGCGAACACCCGGATACCCTTCTGGGCCAATTCGGCGGCAAGATAGCGGGTGGACGCCTCTAGGGCGGCCTTCACCGGGCCCATGATGTTGTAGTTGGTCACCACCTTGTCGGCACCGTGATAGCTCATCGTCAACAAGGCACCGCCCGGATTCATCAGCGGCTCGGCCAGACGCGCCATCTCGATGAAGGAATAGCAGGACACCCGCATCGCCTGAATGAACCCCAGCAGCGAACAATCCACCACGCGGCCATGCAAATCGTCACGTGGGGCGAATGCGATGGAGTGAATCAAGAAATCCAGGCTGCCCCATTCGGCGCGGATCCGCTCGAACACCGCCTCCAACTGGCCGGGCTGCTCGACATCCAGCGGCAGGATCAGGCTGGCTTCGAGCTGCTCGGCCAGCGGGCGGACATATTGCTCGGATTTCTCGTTGAGATAGGTCACCGCCAGCTCCGCTCCAACGGCGCGCAATGTGCTGGCGCAGCCGAACGCGATGCTGTGCGCGTTGGCGATACCAACGACCAGACCGCGCTTGCCACGCAGCATGTCGCCAATGCGGCTGTTCGGGTCCCACACGATGGGGAAGGTATCGACCGGATGTGTCTCGGGCATCATTGACCTCATTTGGCGCACGTCGCCAATAATCGGTTGTCTGGTCCACCCCGCAGGCACAGTCTACGCCGGGGGCGGCCGAATGCCCAAGCTTGTGTGGTGACATCTTTGTGGCGCTGCAGCATCGACACGCGGCGAATCAAGCAATATTCACTTCGAGCGCGAGTCACCGCCTGGGTAAAAACCAGGAGGTCACGTGGCTCATCGCACCGACGGCTTTGGCAGTCAGCGATCCATAATGTTTGAATCTTATCGAGCCTCGTACAGGCGGACTGCGCTGCGCTGGTCCGCCCTGCGGGTCAGGAATGCAGCGTAACGCCGCGCACATCACAAAGCCTGCCAATCCGCCCCGGTGCAAGCTGGGGGGGTTTTGTGCGTTTGGCCTAGAAGCGGTGGTTTATACTGGCCTGTTCCATAATTTCGTTGGCGGTATGTCTCGACAAAATCTTGTTATCTACAGGAAATTTACGGCTAGTGATTGGGATATGCCAAATTTCATCATCTCCTTTCCCTTGGCGAAAAAGTGACATCCATTTGCCCGCAACACATCTTAAACTGAGCTAGTCCAGCTAGCCATTATACTGGGACGCGCACCATTGAAGTGCGTTCGGACCTAATCACCATAGGAACTTCCTGAAAACCACCGATATGTGAGCCGTTAAGCTCAAGGAGTTCAGGAATCAGTATATCAAGCTTAGCCTGTAGCTCCTGAACGGTTGCGCCTTCGGCAACAAGACCGGGCACATCAACGCTAGTTGCCACGAATACCTCAGATTCAGAATCTCAAAATGCCTGAACCAAGATTTGGGTCGCCTGCATAGTTTTGTCCCCGTTGAGCTTTATCAACCGCAAAATGCCGCATGTGGCGAGGTCCTAACCTCCAATATGGGTTAGAGGGTGGCCGCTAGCAATCGGTTAACGGTGAAAGCGGAAAATACGCTTGACACGGTTGCGACATCAGCACGCCTGCGATTCGCAGTCGGTGCGCGCGCACTGCTCAACACACCGGACACAATGCGGACAATAAAAATGGAAATCCGCCCCGGGTTGTGTCCAGAGATGATAACCCATTGATTTAAAAATAAAACTGGTGCCGCTTGTAGGAATTGAACCTACGACCTACCGATTACGAATCGGTTGCTCTACCCCTGAGCTAAAGCGGCGTGGGACGGGCTTTTAGACCAGACCCTTCGGATTTCATATCCCTAAATCGTTGAACTGCCGACGCTGAAACGCAGAGCAAAGCGGCTTCAATGCGTCTGCAACACCGTCGGCCCATCGCCCTCCAGCGTGGTCCGGCGCAGATCACGCTTCTCGGTGGGGTCGTAGCGGCGGGCGCGGTGCATCGTGGTGCGGTTGTCCCAGATCACCAGATCATGTGGCTGCCAGCGATGCACGTAGACGAACGCCCGCTGTGTGGCGTGTTCGGTCAAATCCCGCAGCAAGGCGCGGGCTTCCGGCACCGGCCAGCCCTCAATCGCCCCCGCGTGCGACGACAAATACAGCGACAGCCGCCCGGTCACCGGATGGCGGCGGATCAGGCGTTGGCGGACCGGGGCGAAGCGGATGCGTTCCTCCTCGGTGAAATCGGTGAAGCCCAACACGCCGCGCGAGTGGATCTGGGTGTGCTCGCAGACCAGATCATGCAAATTCGCACGCTCCTCTTCCGGCAACGCGTCATAGGCGGCGCGCATATCAGCGAATTCGGTGTTGCCGTCCCGCGCTGGCAGCACGCGGGCGGAGAGCATCGAGTATTTTGCCGGATTGGCCTTGAACGAACTGTCGGAATGCCACAGCAGATTTCCCAATCCGAACAACCGCTTGCGATCATCACGCGCCATCACCGTGCCGTCGAGATTGACGTTGGAGATGTCGTTCAACTCCATGCGCAACCGCCGCTCCGCCCCTTGCGCAAGATCGCCGGTGGCCTGTTCGAGCGGGCCGAAGCTGCGTGCGAAGATCACCTGCTGGTCGTCGTCAATCGGCTGGTTGCGGAAGACCAGAAGGGCGAACCGGTCCATGCCGGCTTCGATGGCGGCCACGTCGTCAGGCGAGGGGGGCCGGCGCAGGTCGATCCCGGTCACCTCTGCCACGAAATCCGGATGAAGTTCCGGCGCGACCCCCGCGATACTGATGCCCATGACGCACTCCCAGATCCGATCTCGTGCCGATGTCTCCCGGCGTTGCCTGAAATCGTAGTCCCGGAGGCCTCGGATTGCCCAGCCCAAGGCTTGACGCAGGAGCCAGAGGCGGCGTTGTTGCGTCACCTCGCCCCAAGCCGAAGGCCCCACCACGATGCTGCAGCGCCGCCTGATTGTCTTGGCTTTGCTGGCCATCGGGGCATGCCTGCTCGTGCTGGGCTGGGTGACGTTGTCCGGTGATCCCACAGCATTGCTCCAGACGCTGCGCCATCCGCTTGGCGTGATCCTGTCCAATCGTGACGCACTGATGGCGCACGCCTCGGCGTATCCTTGGTCTTCGGCGCTGCTGTTTGTGCTGTGCTATGTTGCACTGACCGGCATGACGCTGCCGATCAACGTCCCGCTCACGGTGACCGCTGGCGTGATGTTCGGATTGGGTGAGGGCGTCGCACTGTCGTCGCTGGCAACCGCCACCGGTGCCACGCTCTCCTGCCTGTCCAGCCGCACGCTGTTGCGCGATGTGGTGCGCCGGCGGATGAGCCAGCGCTTGGCGGAAATCGAGGCAGGGCTGGAACGGGAGGGTTTGTTCTATCTGCTCGGCCTGCGCCTGGCACCCTTGGTGCCCTACACGGTCGTCAATCTGTTGTTCGGGCTCACCGAGATGAAGCTGGGGCAGTTTTTCGTCATCAGCTGGATCGGAACCTTGCCCACCACCTTTGCCTTCGTGAATGCCGGAACCGAGCTGCAAATTTTGGACAAGCCGGGCGAGTTGATCGGGGTTCGGCTGATCGTCTCGCTGATGCTGCTGTCGTGCCTGCCGATCGCGGTCGCCCTAGCGCGTCAAGCGTTTTTTCGTGATCGAAAATGACATAGTTGTGAAGCGTGACAAATAAATAAGATTTTTTGGACGATTAAATAGACAAAAACAACTTAATCTTTAGGTCTCATAAAGAATGTTTATTGGACTATTTAATACCTGTTGAGCATTCAGTTAACGACACTTAACAGATGGGTCGAGCCGCAGAACGCGGATTTACACAGGACCCTGCACTATGAGTGTTTCGCCCTCCCCGTTCTCCGTGTCTGACTCCGCCGTGACGGCCAGTTTTGCGGACGTCAACGATTGGGGCAGTGGCTATCAGGGTGGGCTTTCGATCAGTGCCAAGAACGGCAACAGCCTCACTGGCGGCTGGTCGCTGACCTTCACGTTGGACGCCAGTATCGCTCAAATCTGGGGTGCGGTGATCGACAGCCATGTCGGCAACACCTACACGATCAGCAATGTCTGGTACGACGCCTCGATCACCCCGGGCTCGACCGCGCAGATCGGGTTCACGACGAACGGCGACAACGCGCCATCCTCCAGCAGCTTCTCGATCAACGGCACGGCGCTGACATTGGATGGCGGATCGACCACGCCAACCACGCCGACCACTCCGACCACGACTCCCACGACGACGCCGACCACGACGCCGAGCAGCTCTCCGTCCACGACACCAACCACCACGCCGACGACGTCGCCCACCACCACGCCGACGACTCCGACCACCACTCCCACGACGACGCCGACCACAACGCCGACGACGGCAGCAACGGTCGTATTGTCCAACATCCAGGTCAATGTGGGCACTGCGGTGAATTACGTCGCATCTGGTCAGGGAACGCTGTTGCCCAGCGGCTATCTGACGACCGATGGTGGCCAGATCGTCGATGCCAACGGCACCCCGGTGCAGATCAACGCGATCAATTGGTGGGGTTTCGAGAGCTACGGCGCACCGCAGGGCCTGGATCAGCTGAACTACAAGGCGACCATGCAGCAGATGGTTGATCTCGGCTTCAACGCGATCCGCCTGCCGTTCAGCCTCGCCGCCCTGAATTCTGGCATGCAGCCGCAATACATCAACTACACGCTCAACCCCGATCTCCAAGGCCTCAATGTGATGGGGGTGATGGACAAGATCATCGCCGAAGCCGGATCACTCGGCTTGAAGGTGATCCTCGACGATCACAGCGCCGAACTTGGCGGGATCAACGGCAACGGCCTGTGGTATGACAGCACCTATACCCAGGCGACCTTCAACAGCACCTGGACCTCGCTCGCCCAGCATTATGCCGGCAATTCGACGGTCATCGGCTTCGATCTGTCCAACGAGCCGCATTACGGGGCGACCTGGGGCGACGGCAACGCCGCCACCGATTGGCAGATGGCCGCGACACAAACCGGAAACGCGGTGCAGGCGCTCGATCCCGGGGCGCTGGTGATTGTCGAGGGTGTGGAGAGCTCTGGCGGCGTTGATGGCGGCTGGGGCTCCAACCTGATGGGCGTCGCCAATGATCCGATCCAGCTGAACGAGGCGAACAAGCTGGTCTACTCGGCGCACGCCTATCCATATAACGTCACTGGTGACAGCTACGATCTTGACCCGCATTACCCGGCCAATCTCGCCGCGATCTGGAGCCAGACCTGGGGCTACGTCCAGCAACAGAACATCGCCCCAGTGTGGGTTGGCGAGTATGGCTCTGATCTGGCCAATGCCAACAGCCAGACTTGGATGGCGACCTTCACCGGATATGTCGCGGGCAACGCTGTGGCAGGCACCGGGGCCAGTGTGGCACAAACCCCGTTCAGCTGGGGCTATTGGGATTGGAACCCGGATTCCAACGACACTGGCGGCATCCTGCTCAATGACTGGAAGACGGCCGACCAGACCAAGCTCGCCGCCATCAAGGGTGCGATGTGGCAGCCGACCAATGGTGCCAGTGTTGATGCGCTGTTCACCATCACCCTGTCGGCCCCTGCGACAACAGACACGGTGATCTCGGTCGCCACGCTGGATGGCACCGCCGTTGCGGGAGTTGATTACACGCCGCTGTCGCAGAAAATCACGATCAAGGCGGGCGACACCCAGGCTGTCATCGGTGTGCAGCTGTTGGACCCGGCGGGTCAATCAAGCGCGCGAAGCTTCTCGCTGGTGGTCAAAGACTCCAATGGCACTCTGATCGGCACCGAGACGGCGACTCTGAACAACAACGGCAGCGCGCCGACCACGCCGACCACGCCGACGACGACCCCGACGACAACGCCGACCACAACTCCAACGACGACGCCAACCACGACACCGACGACCACCCCGACGACCACCCCAACCACAACCCCGACGACCACCCCAACCACGACCCCGACGACCACGCCAACCACGACGCCGACCACGACTCCGTCCGGCGCACCTGCCAAGACAGTTGTCGTGCTTAGCGGTCAGAACAATCTGGTGATTGGTCCGGGCGTGGCGACCACGCCCACGGGCGTGGCCGGGGTCAGCATTTCGGGCCCGACCGGCGGGTCGGCCAAGATCACCGGCACCGCGGACGACATCAGCATCACCGCCTATGGCTCGAACAACACCATCATCGCCGGTGGCGGCAACGACACGATCCATGCCGGTGGCGATGGCGCGAAGGTGACGGTGAGCAACACCGATGGCGACAACTCGGTCTCAGGCGGCACCGGGGCGACCAGCGTCACGCTCGGCAATGGCAACAATTCGCTGGTGCTCGGCGGCAACAATGACCGGGTCAATCTGGGCAACGGCACCAACACCATCACCCTCAACGGCGGCGCAGCCATCATTGTGGTGGGCAGCGGCTCCAACACCATCGCAATCGGCGGTGGCAACGACAACATCACTATCGGCGGTGGCGTGGCTGACGTGACCGCGAGTGGCGGTGGGAACACCATCACCGTCGACGCCGGTGCCGTGACGCTGCACGGGCTCAGCGGTCAGAACAACATCACACTGGCCGCAAGCTTCAGCACCAATGACAGCCTGGATATCGCGGGACTTGCGAGTGGCGGCCTGGTTGGCTCGGGCGGCAACTGGACGGTCAACACCGCCAGCGGCAGCGCCTATGCCTCCATCCACGTAGTTTCCGGGTCCGGCCTGGTCGAGAAATCGGACGGCAATGGCGGAATGTTCATCACGCTGGCGGGTAGCAGCACCATCGTGCCGGTGACAACGCCCACCACAACTCCGACGACAACCCCCACCACGACGCCGACGACCACACCGACGACCACGCCGACAACAACACCCACGACCACGCCCACCACAACTCCGACGACAACCCCCACCACGACGCCGACCACCACGCCCACGCCCACTGGCACCGAACAGGCGTCAACCAGCCTCGTCATTGTGGGGGATTGGGGATCGGGCCTGCAGGAATCGCTGACGATCACCAACACCGGCACCACTGCGATCCATGGATGGCAAATCGAGCTCGACACGACCCAGAAGATCTACAACATCTGGGATGCCGCCATCGTGTCACAGAACGCTAGCACCACGGTGATCGGCAATGAGGGCTACAACGGCACGCTCGCGGCCGGTGCTTCGGTGAAACTGGGGTTCCTGGCCAATCACACCATCGCCGGAGATGGTCTGACGGCGCATGTCCTGAACCTGACCTGACAAAGGGCGCGCTGATGACCGTCGGGCCTCAGCGCGTGTCGCTTTGTTCCCAGCGGGCGACCGACACGGCTAGGCGCAGCAAGGTCGCCTCCAGCAACTTCATGTCGTTCAGCCAGCGCTCGCGCATTTTTTCCAGATGTTCGACCAAGGCGAGATGGTCATCCGGGGCGGCGTTGAAGCGCTGCTCGAGTCCGACATCGTCCTCGGCCAGCACGGCTTCGACTTCACCCCAGAGCCCGAATTCCAACTCGGCGGATTTCTTCCACTGAGCCAAGGTGTCGGGCTGGCGATGAAATGCCGGGTTGACCGGGGCGAACCGCATATTCGCCAGATCGGTGGTGGTGATGCCCAGATTGTTGGAAATGTCGATATGTACATCGTCCATCAACCGGTCGGCTTGGTCGGCGGATTGGCGCAACGTGTCTGCCAGCAGATCAAGCCCGGGACGCAGACCCGGCGGTGTGGCAACAGATTGCGACACCATCGTCAGCAATTGCGCCGCACCGCGCACATTGCGGGCAAGACCCACAAGCGCCGGCGGCGAATGCTCATCTGTCTGGCCTTGCGGCACTGCTGCTGGAAACCGTCCGTCCATTTTGTTCCATGACCCATCCCGGCAGAGTTACCGGCGAAGTCTTGTTGAAATATCTCAATCCACCGCGACTTGGCAGACCATACTCCCCTGGCCGCGCACTAGACACCTCGCCGAACACCAATTGCAACGTCGAAGAATCTGTCCAAAAATACAGGCCGTGGGTGAGCCGACAGGGCCGGCCGCGCCCCCTTTGACCGCTCAATCACAACACATTGAAAAATCTTCGATTCAAAAAAATGCACAGATCGCTTGCACGCGGAGTCTGACTTTGTTAATTCTTGTAGACGTGTGCCGCAAGCGTCGAATTTCGGTTGATTTTGGCTCTAAAATGCGATGACCCTCTGCGGCGAGGTGTCGAAAAACCCAGGGAAGGCGTGTCCGGTGCTCATCGGATATCTCAATCTGCCGCTCGACGAACTGGCTGGAGGAGTCTCGGCACCGCAGAATGCTCTGCTGGCTGAGGGCGCCGTTCGGCTGTTCATTGACGTCGACACCGGGAACCGCGCCGCGCCGCAACTTGAGTTGGCCCTTTCCGAATTGCAGCGCGGTGACGCGCTGATCAGTCTGTCGGTTCACACGCTTGCGCGCACCGTCGATGGCCTGCTGCGGGTCCACGCGCAGACCGATGCTCGCGGCGCATCGCTGCGCGTGCTGCAGATGCCGGGCGGGCTGTCGCTTGATACCGGCAAGCCGGAAGGCCGCGCCATTCTTGGTGCGCTGGCGGTGATGTCCGGCATGCAGGTCACCGAGACACCGGTCGCAGCCCCCACCTATCACTCCGCACCGGCGCGCAACGAAACCGAGGCTTTGCTGCGTGCCCGTTCGCGCGGTCGTCCGGCGACTGCTGTCGGTCGCGCTGGCGAGGTGACCGAGTTGCACGCGCAAGGTTTGCGCGCGGTCGATATCGCTGCCACCCTCGGCATTGGTCGCGCATCGGTTTATCGCATTCTCAGCCAAGGCATGCCGGAGGTCGAAGCGCCCGCCACGGCGCCGGGTCGCGCTGCCACCAGCCGCAGCATGGCGATCGCCGCTGCAACCGGTGGCCGGTTCGACCCATTCAGCGGTCGCTGAAAGTCCCCTGTCCACTCCGAAAAAGGCCCGTCAGGTTACAC
>CAITEF010000062.1 GCA_903891315.1 uncultured Rhodospirillales bacterium
GGTCACGCCTCGCAGCGTGAGAGCAAAGCTTTCGAGTTCGGACCAGCTTGTCATCTGTGCCTTATAGCCACTTTTGCGCAGCGCATCGACGGTACAGCAATTGCCAAGGCTTCGTGCAATGGCGTAGCCTTCACGCGCGCAGGATGCGCAAGGCGGAGCGGGGGGGCACAACCGGCATGACAGGCAAACCCGATCGCACCCGGCTGGCCACTCTGGTCGGTCTGGCGGTGACGCTGGGCGGCTGTTCGTCGCACGACGATGGCCAGTGGCAGGTCTGCACCGATGCGCAAGGGCGCCGCCTGCCCGACATCGCCTGCCAGCAGGGCAGCCATTACGGCGGCTATTACGGGTCGCACGCGGGCTGGGTGTTTATCAGCCGCTCGTCCTCCGCGCCCGCGGTGGGCCAGATGGTCACCAGCCCGATCATGACCGGGCCCGCGCGACCGACCCGCGCCAAAGTCTATGCCGCGCCGGCCGAAGGCATCACGCGCGGCGGGTTCGGCCATTTCGGCGGGTGGGGCGGCGGCGACTCGGGCGCGGGCAGCTAACCTCCGATGCAGCGCCACGCGATCGCCCCGCGGCCCGACTGGCAGGCCAAAGTCGAATCGCTCGGGTTCGTGTGGCACAGCGCAGATGCGCAAGCTTACTGGTCCGAGGGCACTTATTACACGTTGAGCCTTGCCGAAACCGACCGCATCGCCGCCGCGAGCGAAGATCTGCACCAGATGTTCATCGCGGCGGGCGAGGCGATCGTGTCGCGCAACCTGTTCGCGCAATTCGGCATCCCCGATTGGTGCGTGCCGCTGATCCGCCGGGCGTGGGAGGCCGAGCCGCCCGCGCTCAATTACGGCCGGTTCGATCTTGCGCTCGATCGCGACGGCGTGCCGCGCCTGTTCGAATACAATTGCGACACGCCCACCGCGCTGGTCGAGGCGGCGCTGGTGCAGTGGTTCTGGAAAGAGGACGTGCTGCCGCAATCCGACCAGTACAACCGCATCCACGAGGCGCTGGTCGAACGCTGGCAGGCGATCGCGCCCGGGCTGCCCGGCGGGCTGGTCCATTTCGCGCATGTCGCCGACAGCGCGGGCGAAGACACGCTGACCACCGCCTATATGATGGATCTGGCGCGCGAAGCCGGGTTGCAGGCCGAACGGCTGGTGATGCAGGACATCGGCTGGGCAGGCGGTCTCGATGGCGGCTTTTTCGACCAGGCGGGCCGGCCCATCGCCAGCCTCTACAAGCTCTATCCGTGGGAATGGCTGGTCGCCGAACCGTTTGGCCGCAACATCGCCAGCGACCCGCGCGGCACGCGCTGGATCGAGCCGATCTGGAAAATGCTGTGGAGCAACAAGGCGATCCTGCCGCTGCTGTGGCAGCTCTATCCCGATCATCCCAATCTGCTCGGCGCGAGCTTTGACCCGCCGCCGCGCGGGCGCGACCATGTGATCAAGCCGATGCTCGGACGCGAAGGCGCCAATGTGTCAATCGTGCGCGACGGGCAGATCGTGGCGGCAACCCCGGGACGCTATGACGGGCCGGTGATCTATCAGGAATTCTGCGATGTGCCCGACCATGCCGGAAACTACCCGGTGATCGGCAGCTGGATGGTCGATGGCACGTGCGTCGGGGTCGGCATCCGCGAAGGCGGACGCATCACCGGCAACACCGACCGCTTTGTGCCGCATGTGATCGGCTGAGCGGCGGCGGGGAAGCGGGGAGCGTGACCCTCCCGCGCGCTATGTTCCAGCTATTTAGAGAAGACACAATTTCCGCCAGATAGAAATGACACAAGCCCGATGCAGCAGGGGCTGCGTGGAACCCTCCAGATTGTGCAGCGCAGACCCTGCTGGTGCGCTGGGCTCGCGCTGGCACTCCCGGACCCGCTGCTCCGCAGTGGGCCCGCTCACACGGCCGTGGCGTCAACCAGTTGAATTTTGCGGTGCCTAACGGCTCCCTGCAGCCAGTAGATTCTTCAGCATTTCGGCGGCGCCGACAAAATCCTCAGGCGGAAGAATAATTGCAGAATCGGGAATGGGTTCGAATCCACCTTTGCTTCCGAGATTCCGCTGTGGTGTTAGTTTGAGCAGTTCATCGGTAGCCCGAATGCTGACCCTGCGGGCACCGTTCATAAACGCCTTGTGGCTGCGCACACCGGCCGCTTTCAGGAACGGTTCGAAAAAGCCCTTCCATTGGTCTTGTGTAGGATGCGGAACAGTGTGAGCGGAACTATCCAACGCATCACCAATCAAGCTTGCAACAATGGATCCGTCTGCCTCTTCACTTACGGCAACAGGATTTACTTCTAGGCCGACTCCCGCAGAAGAGCGCTTTACGGGCGCAATTATGAGCTTGCCATTGACTTGATATGCAACTGCAGAGCGATCCATATGTCCAGCATAACCCGTTGTCAGGAATCCGCAATTGGGTCGCGAACAGCATGGTAACCTAGCTGGCGTAAAATATGGGTTGGGCCCGTTCACGCGAGTGAGAACCTCCGTTGCTCTTTCTCGGCCGGCGTGAGCTGGCGCAGGGGAGGGCGCCCACGTTTGCGTTTGACCGGCGGTAAAGCACCCGGCTCTGGCGCCGCGAACATATGGGTCCCCTGCGATCGGCGGCCAGGCTCGTTGTTGTTGCGCTTCCTCGGCGTCAGCTGCTCCTGCATCAGCTTGGCCATCATCAACGCAGCGTCGAGGTGCTTGTTCTCGACGATCGCCGCCTGGTTCACCTGCCGGA
>CAITEF010000063.1 GCA_903891315.1 uncultured Rhodospirillales bacterium
AGCAACGACATCCGCGCGACGTTCCTCGAATATTTCGCGCGCAACGGCCATACGGTGGTGGAGAGCTCCCCGCTGGTGCCGCGCAACGATCCGACGCTGATGTTCACCAATTCGGGCATGGTGCAGTTCAAGAACGTCTTCACCGGCCAGGAGAAGCGCCCTTATTCGACCGCGACCTCGGCGCAGAAATCGGTGCGCGCCGGCGGCAAGCACAACGATCTGGACAATGTCGGCTACACCGCGCGGCATCACACGTTCTTCGAGATGTTGGGCAATTTCTCCTTCGGCGATTATTTCAAGGAACAGGCGATCACCCATGCCTGGACTTTGCTGACCCGCGATTTCGGTCTGCCGAAGGACAAGCTGCTTGTCACCGTGTTCCATGACGACGAGGACGCGGCGAATTACTGGAAGAAGATCGCGGGGCTGCCGGAGGAGCGGATCATCCGCATAGCCACGTCGGATAATTTCTGGCGGATGGGCGATACCGGGCCATGCGGTCCGTGTTCCGAGATTTTCTATGATCATGGCCCCTCCATTGCAGGCGGCCCACCGGGCAGCCCGGATGAGGATGGCGACCGGTTCATCGAGATCTGGAACCTCGTGTTCATGCAATACGAGGAAGGCCCGCCCGGCACGCGCACGCCGCTGCCGCGCCCTTCCATCGACACCGGCATGGGGTTGGAGCGCTTTGCCGCCATCCTGCAGGGCAAGCACGACAACTACGACACCGACACCTTCCGCGCGCTGATCGCCGCAAGTTCGGAAGTGGTGGGGCAGGCGGCTGACGGGCCGTTCAAGACCAGCCATCGCGTGGTCGCCGACCATCTGCGTTCAACCTCGTTCCTGATGGCCGATGGCGTGCTGCCCTCGAATGAAGGGCGTGGCTATGTGCTGCGCCGGATCATGCGTCGGGCGATGCGGCATGCGCATATGATGGGCGCGCGCGATCCGGTGATGTGGCGCTTGGTGCCGGCTCTGATCCGGCAAATGGGCGCGGCCTATCCGGAACTTGGCCGCGCTGAGTCGCTGATCACCGAGACGCTGCGGCTGGAGGAGACGCGGTTCAAGGCGATGCTGGAACGTGGGCTGGGTCTGCTTGCGGACGAGACTGGCAAGCTTGGCGAAGGTCAGTCTCTGGCGGGGGATGTGGCGTTCAAGCTCTACGACACGTTCGGCTTCCCGCTCGATTTGACGCAGGACGCTCTGCGCGAACAGGGCCGCGCCGTGGATGTTGCTGGCTTTGAGGCAGCGATGGCGGACCAGCGCAAGCGGGCGCGGGCGGCCTGGGCTGGCTCGGGCGAGGCGGCGACGGAGAAGCTTTGGTTTGAGCTGAAGGAGACGCTCTCGGCAACCGAATTTCTAGGGTATGCCACTGAGAGTGCAGAGGCCGAGATCTTGGCCGTGGTGCAGGATGGAGCCGTTGTCGAGAGCGCGCCGGTGGGCGCGTCGGTGGCTGTCATTCTCAATCAGACGCCGTTCTATGGGGAATCCGGTGGTCAGGTTGGTGATCATGGGGTGATCACGGCGCCCGGTTTGAAAATCCAGATCACCGACACGCAGAAGAAGCTTGGCGATCTGTTCATCCATCTCGGCACGGTGGTCGAGGGTGTGGCGAAGCAGGGCACCCCCGTCGTTGCGGTGGTCGATCACGCCCGCCGCACCGCGATCCGCGCGCATCACTCGGCGACGCATCTGCTGCACGAGGCGCTGCGTCACCGGATGGGCGATCACGTGGCGCAGAAGGGTTCGCTGAACGCGCCTGATCGTCTGCGGTTTGACGTGAGCCAGCCGACGCCGATCACGCGTGACGACATCGCCTGGGTCGAGGCCGAGGTGAATGCGCGGATCCGCGAGAACACCGAGGTGACGACCCGATTGATGACGCCGGATCAGGCGGTCGCCGAGGGCGCGATGGCGCTGTTCGGTGAGAAATATGGCGAAGAGGTTCGCGTTGTTGCGATGGGCGCGGGCGAGGGGGATCGAAAGGCTTATTCCATCGAACTCTGCGGCGGCACGCATGTGAAGCGGACCGGAGATATCGGCCTGTTCCGCATTGTCGCGGAATCAGCGGTCTCGGCGGGTGTGCGCCGGATTGAGGCGGTGTGTGGGGAGAGTGCGCTCGCGGTGGTGGCGGATGCCGACAAGCGATTGGCGGAGATTTCGTCGCTGCTCAAGGCGCAGCCGAGCGAGTTGGCGGAGCGGATCAGCGCGCTGATGGCGGATCGTCGCAAGTTGGAACAGCAGGTGGTGGAGTTGCAGAAGAAACTCGTCACCGGGGGTTCGGCGGCTTCGGACGAGATGGTGGCGGGGGTGAAGCTTGCCGCGCGGAATTTGGGTGAGGTTCCGGCGAAGGATCTGAAATCGCTGGCCGAGGCGATCCTCAAGCAGATGGAGAGCGGCGTGGTGGCGCTGGTCTCGACGGCGGAGGGCAAGGCTTCGATTGTGGTGGGGGTTTCGGCGGACCTGACGTCGAAATTCAGTGCGGTGGATTTGGTGCGCGCGGCCTCGGCTGCGGTGGGCGGCAAGGGCGGCGGTGGCAGGCCGGATATGGCGCAGGCGGGCGGCCCGGATGCCGGGCAGGCGGATGCGGCGCTTGAGGCGGTGAAGGCGGAGATGGTGGGGAAGGCTTAGGAAATTGTAGGGCGGAAGTGCGCAGCACCTCCGCCATTTTGTCACGCCGCGAAGGCAATCGGCG
>CAITEF010000064.1 GCA_903891315.1 uncultured Rhodospirillales bacterium
AAGTCAGCGTTGAAGGCGGTCTGCGCTTCAAGTTCTGAACCTGATCAACCGCCGCCCCGCATCATCATGCGGGGCGGCGGTTTGGTTTGGGCTCAGCCTTCGGCCAGCGAATTCTTCGCCACCGACGCCAAATATCCCGACGCAGCCGGCAGAATCGCGTCGTTGTAGTCATAGCCGTCATTGTGCAGATCAACGCCCGGCCCGTTGCCGATCCAGACATAGGCACCCGGGCAGGTTTGCAGCATCCACCCGAAATCCTCGCCGGTCATTGCAGGCGGCAAATCGGTGCGCACCTGCAATCCGGCAGCCCGCGCTGCCTGCGCGGCCAGCTCCGATTCGGCTGCGTGATTGATCGTGGCCCCCACGCCAGGGACGATCTCGTGGGCGATCGTCACCCCCATCATCGCGCCCACACCCTCGCAGGCCCGCTGCATACCGTCCCGCAGCGCGCGATGCGCCTCTTCGGAATAATAGCGGCAGGTGCCGTGCAGGCTGACTTGGCCCGGGATCTGATTGAGCGCCTCACCAGCCACCATCTTGCCCAGGCTGATCACGGCGGCCTGCAGGGGGTCGATATTGCGCGCAATAATCGTCTGCAGCGCCAGGATCAGATGGGCGGCCGCCACCACCGGGTCACGCGTCAGATGGGGCAGGGCGGCGTGGCCGGAAGTGCCGTCGATGGTGAAATGAATCCGCGCGCCCGCCGCCATCACCGGCCCGTGATGCACCGCCACCGTGCCCGCCTCGAGTCCCGGCCAATTGTGGTAGCTGAAAATGCGCTCCATCGGGAATCGGCTGAACAACCCATCCGCCATCATCGCCTTCGCCCCGCCCTGGCCCTCCTCGGCGGGCTGGAAGACGAAATGCACAGTGCCGGACCAGCTTGGATCGGCCTGCAACAAAGCCGCGGCCCCGAGCAGCGAGGTGGTGTGGCCATCATGCCCGCAGGCATGCATCACGCCCGGAGCGGTCGAGCCATAGCCAAGCCCGGTCTTTTCATCGATCGGCAGCGCGTCCATATCCGCCCGCAGCCCAACCGCCCGGTTGGAGGCACCGCGCGAGAGTGTCGCCACCACGCCATATCCGCCGATATCCGGGGTAAACGGGATGCCAAGCTCCGTCAGCTTGGCCTGCACGAAGGCCGAGGTGTTCTTCTCGAATTTCGACAATTCCGGATGCGCGTGCAGATGGCGGCGCCAAGCGGTGAGTTTTTCGACGAGAGCGGCATCCATGGGGCGAGGGTCTCCGGAAGCGGTCTAAGTCAGCATCGCTGCCAGAATATGGCGTGTCGACCGGAATTTTCAGCGCATCAGGCGCAAAGATCCGTCAAGTTTTGACGCATTGCGGCAAACTCTGCCGCAATGTCGCCATTTGTGCGTGGGAAATATCATTCGTTCGCAAGGGTTCCCGGCCATGGAAGCACCGCTTCCGCAGGTTTTTCGGGAGGGCTTGCGGGTCGAGGAGGTTTCCGTGACGCGTCTGCCGACTGCCATTCGCCGCGATCATCCGTTCGGAGCCGAAGTCACTGAACTTCGCCCCGGGTTCGCGAGTGCGACGATGAACCGTCTCGTGGTGATCTCCAACCGCGTGCCGCTGCCGAGCTCCGGCCCGCGCGCCGGTGGTCTCGCCGTCGCCCTTGATGGGCTGATGGAAAAGCGCGGCGGTCTGTGGTTCGGCTGGTCCGGCACCGTGGCCGCCGATGCCGGCCAGACTGGTGTCACCGTCTCTCGCCACGGTGCGGTGGACTATGCGACCACCGATCTCACCGCCGAGGAACATGACCGCTATTACAACGGTTTCTCCAACGCCGTGCTGTGGCCGCTGCTGCATTCCATGCCGGATCTGATCCAGTATGACCGCACCGACGCGCAGATCTATCGCGACGTGAACGCCCGTCTGGCGCGTGAAGTGCAAAGCCTGATCGGTCCGGACGATCTCGTTTGGGTGCATGATTATCACCTGCTGCCGCTGCCCGCCGCCCTGCGTGCGACCGGCGTGTCGAACCCGATCGGCTTCTTTCTGCACATCCCGTTCTGCGCACCGGAAGTGCTCGAATCGGTCCCCGACATGGGCGAGCTGATCCAGGGCCTGCTGGCCGCCGACCTGATCGGCTTCCAGACCGAGACCGACATGGCCAATTTCGCCGCCTCCGCGGTGCAATTCGCTGGTGCCGTCCGCCTGCCGGGCAATCATCTGCTGGTCCAGGGCCGCCGCGTTTTGCTCGGCGTCTTCCCGGTCGAGATCGACGCGCATGAATTTGCAGCCCAGGCCGAAGCCAACGCCCGCAAGCTGCCGGTCGTCCGCCTCAAGCAGAGCCTGCCGGGCCAGACGCTGATCCTCGGGCTCGACCGCCTCGACCCCACCAAGGGCCTGCTCCAGCGCATCTCCGGCCTGCGCCGCCTGCTGGAGACGCAGCCTTCCTGGAAACGTCGGATGACGCTGCTCCAGGTCGCCGCGATCTCCCGCAAGGAGGTGGGTTCCTATCGCGCGTTGAAGGCCGCATTGGATCGCGAATCGGGCAGCCTGAACGCTGATTTCGGCGAGCCCGATTGGCTGCCGCTGCGCATGATCTCGCATGGTGTCGACCGCGCGACGGCTGCGGGCTTCATGCGCACCGCCCGCGTCGGCCTCGTCACCCCGCTGCGTGATGGGATGAATCTGGTCGCCAAGGAATTCGTCGCCGCCCAGAACCCGGACGATCCCGGCGTGCTGGTGCTCTCGCGCTTCGCCGGTGCCGCCCAACAGCTCGACGCCGCCATTCTGGTCAACCCGCACGACACCGATGCGATGGCCGAGGCAATGGTGCAGGCGATGAACATGAAGCTCGGTGAGCGTCGTGAACGCTGGCAGGCGCTGTGGGGTGCCATCGAATATCGCACGCCGGTCGGCTGGGGCCGCCTGTTCCTGGCGTCTCTGCTCCGTGGCGCGGTGCGGGGGGGAAACCGCCTCGAACTCGTCGGTGAAGACATGCAGATGGCCAACGCCGGTTAAAGTTTGATGGTTTTGGGCGGAAATTTATCCGCCCCAAATCGTCATTGCAAACGAAGTGCAGCAATCCATCGCGGAATTGACACCCTACGCCGCCAAAACCGTCAAAACCGCCACCTCAACGATCAAACACGTCGCCCCCAACACGTCACCGGTCTGCCCCCCGATCTGGCGGATCGCCAAAAATCGCATCAGCCCGGTGCTCAAGGCGGCAACCGAAATCACGCCAAATGCCGCATGCGGCGCGATCACCAACGTCAAAACCACCGCCCCGCCGAGTGCGGCAATCACCGGCCCAAGCGGCGCATCGGCCAATCCGGCGGCCAAGCCGTCATTGCGGGCGGCTTGCGTGGTGGCCAAAATCCCCACCATCGCCGCCCGCCCCAGTGTTGCTGCCGCGATCAATGCGACACTCGGTGCGGTCGATACCGCCACAACCCGCATCAATGTGACGAGCACCAACGCCAACACGCCGTAACTGCCGACCCGGCTGTCGCGCATAATCTCCAGCTTGCGCTCGCGCGTGTGTCCACCACCGAACCCATCAGCCGTATCGGCGAGACCGTCCTCATGCAGGGCCCCGGTGGCGAAAATCTGTGCGGTCACCGCCAGGATGGCGGCGGGAAGAGTGCCGAGCGAATGGGCCGCCCAGAAGGCGAGCATCCCGATCCCGCCCACCACCACGCCCACCAACGGATAGGCCCAGAGCGCATCCCCCGGCCGATCCGGTTGGGCGAGATGCAGTCGCCAGACCGGCAGTCGCGTCAGCAGCATCAAGGATGCCGCGAACTCGCGCAGAAATTTCATCCCGCCTTGCCCGACACCGCCGCCTCGGCAAATGTCGCCATCCCGGTGTGGCAGGCAAGCGCCGCGCGCAGGATCAGCACGGTGGTCACTGCCCCGGAGGCCTCGCCGAGACGCATGCCGAGATCAAGGATCTGGGCCTTTTCCAAGGCTGCGATCAACCGGCGATGTCCCGCCTCGGCCGAGGCATGCGCGATTTCAGCGTGATCCAGCCCGCCTTTGGCCAGCACCGCCAACGGGGCAGCCGCCGCCGTGCAGACGAACCCGTCGAGCAACACCGGCACGTTCAGCACGCGAGCGGCCAGCGTCGCCCCCATAATGGCGGCCAATTCGCGCCCACCGAGGCTTGCCGCCAATTCCAGCGGTGATTTTCCGGCGTGCAGCGCCACCGCCCGGTCGATCACCGCCTGCTTGCGGCTGAGGCCCGCATCGTCAACCCCGGTGCCGCGCCCGGCCCAATCCGCCCCGGTCCCCCCGAACAACCCACAGGAAAGTGCCGCCGCCGCCGTGGTGTTGCCGATGCCCATCTCGCCCAAGCAGAGCAAATCCGTGGCTGGCGAGACCGCGTCGAAGCCGATGCCGAACGCCTCCAGAAACGCCGCCTCATCCATCGCTGGAGCGGTGGTCATGTCAGCGGTCGGCGTGTCGAGGCGGATCGGGATCACCCGCAACAGCGAGCCTGCCACGCGCGCAATCTGGTTGATTGCTGCCCCACCGGTGGAGAAGTTGCACACCATCTGCCGCGTCACCTCAGGCGGAAACGGCGAGACTCCTTGCGCCACCACCCCGTGATTTCCCGCGAAAATGAGCGTCTCAACCCGCCCAAGATGCGGCATGTCGCGGCGTTGCCAGCGCGCGAGCCAGGCAACGAGGTCTTCCATCCGCCCGAGCGAGCCCGCCGGTTTCGTCAATTCCGCCTGCCGCGCCCGCACCACATCCGCAGCACTGCGTCGCCCTGGCTGCAGCCGGGCGCAGAGGGCGGCGATGTCGTCGAACGAGGTGAACTGGGTCATCACTCTGTCTCCGAGGGGGCAATGGCATGAAAAAAGCTGCCGCTGACATGGCCGCGCCGCGCGCCATGCGGCCCGATATCCTGTCCCTGACCATCGATCAACCGCGCGAGCGGCGCGTCTGGGCCAGCATCGGTCAGGCTCGCATAATGGAACTCATGCCCGCGCCAGATCGCGCCAGCCGGGCCGAGCAATCCAGGCTCCAACAGCGTGGCGTGGCGGTAGCCGAGATGCAGTCTGCGGGTGGCGAAGCTGGTGGCATGGCCGAGCAAGCCTGCCATCGGATGAATCGCGCCGCTGGCATCCTGCA
>CAITEF010000065.1 GCA_903891315.1 uncultured Rhodospirillales bacterium
GCCTCCGTTTTCTGGAAATATGAAAACTGATCCTCAATCCAAAAATGTACATGAGACACACAGAGTGGTTTCGGAACACCCTCGCAGCCAGCAGGATCAAGCGCACAGGCTCGAAGAGCTTCGCGGATCCAGCCTATTTCTTGTACTTGCTGAGACATCAACCCATCGAGAACCCGCGGGACTTCATTGGTCTCACTATGCTGATGCAGCGCCGCATGACGCGATGCGTCAGCAGCTTGAGCGAGCGACCAATAAAGTTGCACCCGCAAGGCCTCGGCAAGGAAGCGGTATTGCAGCGGCGCTTCGGCCAGGCGAGGGGCTTTCAAGCGCTGGAAGATCATGGCGGCAGCGCCGAAACAGAGCAGATAGCCGGTCGCCATCACAATCTGAAAAATACCATCGAGCGCTGCCCACAGGGAAAACGCCACGCCTAGTGCACAGCCATAGACCGCGATCGTCAATCTGCGGCGCTGTCGGTCCCGAGACATGGCCAGGACGTCGACACCTCCCTGAACTAACACGCTTCGACGATCGTGCATCCCAAGCGCTGAGAGCAGGCTGTGTGATGCTTGCAGTGAGGGAGAGAGCCATTGCGCCGCGGCCAAGGCCGCTGCGGGTGGCACCTCGTTCGACAGGCTAAGGTTCAACAGATCGATTTGCCGGAAGGAGTTCTCAATAGCCTGTTGCGTTAGGCTAGCTTCTGTCGGGTAGAGCCACTGGCCTAGGAGCATATCGGTTGGGGTGCTGCCATGGCTGCGACCAACGAGGATATGCCAAACCGGCCCGCAGTCATGCAGGCCGGAAACGTGGCGATGAGCATGGCCCTGCCTTTCCACGCCATTCAGTTTCATGCGCACCACATTGGAAGTGCCGCCGCGGGCCTGGAGTTGCACACCGTCCCACAGCGCGAGCAGGATATTGCTGTGCCTTACGAGATGTCGCCCCAACGCTTCGTAGCAGTCGTCCCGCAGCTCATGGTTCGTGGCCAGTTCATGAGCTGGCGGTGATGGTAAGACGATGACCGAAGCAGCGGCTCCGAGCAGGGTGTCGAACTCGGCTATCGTCTCCGGAAAATCCTGCCGATACGCGTCCTCATGCATGGGTAACACGGCGAGCAATTCCCATGCTTCCGCCATGGGATCTTGAGCTTTCAGTCGGTCGGCTTTTGCCCGCAGAAAAGCATGGGCAGCTATGCGATCGCCGCCTTCCGCTAAGCCGGATAACAGCCGAAGCGGTGTGTGCGGATGGCGTTGTGCCAATCCATGAAAGAATTCGGCTGTTGCCCCTGCCGCAAGATCAGGCTGCGACACATCACGGTGGCCGGTTACCCCGATCGTTAGGGGCAGTCTGATGGTAGGCGCAGCATGATCCGTTGCCATTGGCACCTCTGGGGTTGCTGTTAGCCCGAGAGTGGGCAGGGCTAATCCATCGAAAAACTCTGGGCGCGGCAGGTTATTGTCCGTCATGCAGTGGCCTCTCCGCTAAGCTGGGCGAGGGCGAGCGCGACGAAATCCTCAAACGGCGCGGTTGGATGTTCAGCGAGAAGTTGCTTGAACTCGTCGTCGAGCGGCATGGCCGCTGCGGCGATGGCACTATCCGCCGGCTGGATGCGCAGGCCGGCTTGCTCGACGACACGGCGTATCTGAGCGCGTGTGGCATCGTCGATCCGGCGCTGGAGATCCTCTGCCCAAATGGGAACGTGGTCCGCGGCTGATGCCGCTCCTGCCAGAAAGCCGATAATGGTCAGGGTATCGCTATTGGCAGCGCGCAGGATTTTCTTGGCTGCGGCAATGGCGGCAAGGAAGTCGCCACGTGACAGAAGGCGGTCGGGGATGGCCTTGCGGGACAGTTGCTTGAGGAGCCCTACAAGACTTTCCTTTATCGTAATTGTACTCGGATGCTTTGGCCCGAAGGCTTTTTCTGTGATGGCCAGTGCGCGGCGGTAGAGCGGTTCTGCCGCCGCGTAGTCGCCCTGGTCGCGCAGCAGGCTAGCTAGATTATTCAGTATTAACCCTGTGTCTGGATGTTCTGGGCCGAGGGCTTTTTCTGTGATGGCTAGCGCGCGGCGAAAGACCGGTTCTGCGGCAGCGTAGTCGCCCTTGGTCTGGAGCAGACTCGCCAGATTGTTCAGGATTGTGGTGGTCGAGGGATGTTCTGGTCCGAGGACTTTTTCTGCGATAGCCAGAGCACGACGGTAGAGCGGTTCGGCGACGGCGTAGTTGCCTTTTTCATTTAGCAGTAGCGCCAGATTGTTCAGGCTTGTGCCTGTTGATGGATGCTCAGGTCCGAGGACTTTTTCTGCGATGGCGAGCGCGCGTCGGGCGAGGGGTTCGGCAGCGGTGTGTTCGCCTTTGGCACGCAGCAATTCTACCAGATTGAGCATGGTTGACGA
>CAITEF010000066.1 GCA_903891315.1 uncultured Rhodospirillales bacterium
CACCACGCCGACCACGTTGTCGATCGAGCCGTCGCACACGATGAAGCGCGAATGCGGGGCGGATTTCAGTGTTGTGGCGATCTCCGCCGGAGAATCAGTGCGGTCGATCCAGGCCAGTTCGGTGCGCGGCGTCATGATCGCGCGCACCGGCTTGTCGGCCAGGCGCAGGATGCGCTCGATCATGTCGCGCTCCTCGGACTCGATCACGCCGGTCTCTTCACCCTCGACGAGCAGCGCCTTCAACTCCTCTTCCGTCACCGTGCTGGATTGGGTGTCGTTGAGGCCGAGCAGGCGCAGGATCAGCGTCGATGACGCACCGAGCAGCCAGACCACCGGGCGGGCGATTTTGGCGATGCCAATCAGCGGGCGCGAGACGCCAGCGGCCACCGCTTCGGGATTGCGCAGAGCGATCTGCTTGGGCACCAACTCGCCGAGCACCAAAGTGAAATAGGTGATGATCACCACCACCAAGGCCAAAGCCAGCGTGTCGGCATAGGGTGCGACCGGCGGAATCTCGGCAAGCAACGGGCTGAGCCGCCCTGCCAATCTGGCACCGCCGAACACGCCGGAGAGAATGCCCACCGCAGTGATGCCGACCTGAACCGTCGGCAGGAAGCGTTGCGGGTCGTCCGAGAGCATCCGTGCTTGCGCAGCACCGGCGACGCCCTTGCGCTCCATCACCGCAATCCGCGCCCGGTTGACCGACACCAGCGCCAGTTCGCCCAGCGAGAACATCCCGTTGAGCAGGATGAGCAGGAAGACCACGAGAATTTCGAACAGCACATCCAGAGACAGGTTCATCGTCCACAAATCCATCAGCAGCGAAGGCGCCGCATGCACAGCATACACGCTCCGCCTTGCACACAGAACGGACAGACCGACATGAGGGTCACGTGTTTGCATTTCGAAGCCAGGAGCGGCGATGAACATCACCACGAAGCGCTGGATTCTCGGCCTCGGGCTTGGCGGGCTGCTGCCCTTCGTCGGCTGCGCCTTGGCGACGACCGTGCCAGCCTATCAGGGCGTGGCGCAGACAGTGATGCTGGCCTATGCGGCGGTGATTCTGTCCTTCCTCGGCGCGGTGCATTGGGGTTTGGTGATGTCATCGGACAATCCGCACCGGCCCGGGCTGCGCCTTGTGTTCGGCGTGGTTCCCTCCCTGATCGGCTGGGCGGCGCTGCTCGTCGGACAATTCGGCGATATGAGCCTCGGACTTGGCCTAGCTGCAATCGGGTTTGTTGCCACGATCATCGTCGAGCGCGACTGGAACCGCGCCGGTTTGCTGCCTCCAGGCTATTTGAACCTGCGCATGCTGCTCAGCGTCTTGGTCTGCGCCAGCCTGCTGATCGCATCGTTGCGTGGCATTTCTTTGTAAAGAATTAATTTCCGTCTCGATTTTTGCGACATATTTCGCGATACGTCTCATAAAACGAGACAGCGGGATCCCCTTGCCATGACAAACACTCCGGACCAAGCGCCGCCGAGCGCGCAGAGCGCCATCATCATCGCATTCCCGCGTCGTTTTCAGCGTGACGCGCCAATGAAGGTCGACAGGCCGTCCGCGCCATCCCCCGGCCTTCCCGACCCAGACCGGCTGAGCCGGGCGATGGCGGCATTGCTCGCCGCACAGCAGGAACAAAAGGCGGCACTCGCACGCTGGCGCGCGGCGATTGAGGATCTGCGCGGCGGCGTGCGGACGCTCGAAACGTCGTTGCAGGATTGCAGCAAAGCCCTCAAGACAATTCCGCCATCTGGCCGACCGGGCTAGAAGGCTTGGATTGCGCCAAAGAGGGCTCGTTGAATGTCGGCAACCACCCAGCAGCCTGTTCTGCGCACCGACCGGCTGATCCTGCGACCATGGGAGGATGCCGATCTGCCATTGGTGGCCGAGATCACGTCGGACCCGGAGGTGATGCGCCATTTCCACATCACGCGGGAGCGCTCGCAATCCGACGCCTGGGTGGCGCGTACGCAGGCACATATCGACAAAAACGGGTTTGGTGTCCTCGCCGTCGAAGCACCCGGATTGGCCAAGCTGATCGGATTTGTTGGACTTTCCATTGTACCGGACAAGATCCCTTGCGCCCCCGCAGTGGAGGCGGTCTGGACGTTGGGCAGTCATTGGTGGCGGCAGGGATTTTGCACCGAGGCCGCGCAAGCAGTGCTGCGCGATGGGTTCGCGCGGCTTGGACTGAGCGAGATCGTGGCGATGACGGCAGAGAAGAATGAAGCTTCGCGGTCAGTGATGCAAAAGCTGGGAATGAAACGTGACATTTCAGCAGATTTCGGCCATCCCTTCGTTCCGGAAAATCATGCGATGCACCGCCACGTGCTGTATCGTCTGGCCCGTCCAGCCGGAGTGAAGTTGTGAAGGCGTTCTGGGATCCGGTGCAGCTTCAGCATGCGCCAAAATTCTTCCTGCAGCGTGGCCAAGTGAGGTCGAATCTCGACGCCCCGGCCCGCGCCGACGCATTGCTCACCACCTGCCGTGAGATGAAGCTTCAGATTGTGCGCCCGGCCCCGGCAGACCGCACTGCATTGGAGACGGTGCACCTGCCCGCTTATTTGGACTTTCTGCGCGACCTTCCGGCCGCTTGGGCCGCGATGCCGGACCGTGGCCCGGAGGCGGTGCCCAATGTCCACCCGATGCCGGAAATGTTCGGCAATGGCGCCCGCCTGCCGACCAGCGTGATGGGGCAACTTGGCTGGTACACTGCCGACACCTCCTGCCCGATCAGCGCCTCCACTTGGCCCGCAGCACTCGCCGCCGCCTCCTGTGCGCTGGCGGCGGCCGATGCAGTGTCTGATGGTGATCTGCTCGCCTACGCTTTGTGCCGCCCACCTGGACACCACGCCTATCCGGCCCGCGCCGGTGGCCATTGCTACCTCAACAACGCCGCCCTCGCCGCCCAGCGGCTGCGGGACCGTGGCGCGCAGCGTGTGGCGGTGCTTGATCTGGACAGCCATCACGGCAACGGCACGCAGAGCATCTTCTGGAGCCGGGGGGACGTGTTCTTCGTCTCGATCCATGGCGATCCGAACGAATATTATCCTTGGTATGTCGGCCACGGGC
>CAITEF010000067.1 GCA_903891315.1 uncultured Rhodospirillales bacterium
CGCCAGCGCCAGCCGCTCCAACCTCCGGCTCACCGCCTCACCAGCGAACACGCCAGTCCCATGCTTCAACTGCAACACCAGCTTGCCGTTGAGCAGCAACCGCGTCCCCGCCAGCAAATCCGGCGTGCCGGCCGACAGCGTATAGGCCAGCCGCAAGGTGAAGCCGAGCAGCGTCGCCCGCCTTGCCGCCTCGAAGCCGAGCAGGATACGGGCAGGCGACAGGAACGCCACTTCCGGATCAGCGTCATAGCGCACCGCCAGCACGGTTGCGATAAAGGCGCGGGCATGGTGGTCCAGGCCGATGCCGGGCTGACGTAACACGCACAGGCAAGATTGTTCGGCGCGGTATTCCGGATGCTCGTGGCTGCCAATGTCGCTCATCCAGCACGCGGTCTCGCGCAGGCGGCGGGCCTCGACACTCTCTCCGGCAAACAGCGGATCGCTCCAATTGAGCAAGTCCGGCGGCAATGCCGGGTCGCGGCCAAACCGGCTGGCCATCTCCTGACCGGCGGCGATCATCGGATCGAGCAGCCGCGTCTCTGGCGGGATCTGCGACATATACCAGCCTTCGCGCAGGCCGTTGGCGCTGAAAATCACCCGATTGGCCATCGTCGCGCGCAGCAGGCGGCGCAGCACCACCGCGGCGAACGGCAAATCCTCGATCCGCCTGCGCGGCACACCCGGCATTCGCTCCAGCGCACGGCGCGAGGCGGCGGCGATCACGCCCGCCAGATCACGCGCCTCTTCGCGCTCGATGGTGTAGTGGTGCAGCATATTGAGCGGATAGCCGGTCTGCGCCAGATGAATCCGCGCCAAGGCCCGCCACGCGCCGCCCACCAAATACAGATCGCGCCCCGCCCCCTCTGCCAGCCACGGCAGATCGGCCAGTTCAGCCTCAGCGATCCCGCGCGCACGGACCGGATCAGCGCCCGAGCGGTCCGACAGCCGGATCACGCCCAGCCGCAACGTCTGCGCCCGGCCGCGCACGCCGGATTTCAGCTGCACCATTTCCAGCGAGCCGCCGCCGATATCGGCCAGAATCCCGTCAGCGGTGGGAATGCCGCACAGCAATCCGGCCGCGGCAAAATCCGCCTCCTTCTCGCCGGACAGCGTGTAGATTCCGACACCGGGCAGACGCTTGCGCAATTCGGTGACGAATTCCGCCCCGTTGCTGGCATCGCGCACCGCCGCCGTGCAGAGCACCTCGAACGGCTCGGCCCCCATCGCCCGCGCAATGGCACCGTAGCGCTCCATCACCAGAATCGCCTGATCGACGCCGTCCTCGTTCAACCGACCCGTCGCCGTCAGCCCGCGCCCCAGGCGCAACACCGCCTTTTCATTGAAAATCGGGGTCGGATTGCGCCCACGTCCCTCGAACACCACAAGGCGCACCGAGTTCGAGCCGAGATCGACCACGGCACAGCGTGGCGGTGCGGTTTTGGAAGTGAATGGCATACTTACTTTCTAGCGCTCAGTCCTGCAGGACGCGATCCTGTTTTCGTAGGTTCGGCACGATGGGAGGTGCCACCAGGGCCCCGTGCAGCGCAGAGCCGCGACCGGACAGCGACGGATTGGTCATAAAATATTGATGCGCCGAGACCATCGCCACGTTCTCGCCGGGCCGCTCACGCACCCATTCGCCGTCCGGACCCAAATCCCAGGACTGCAGATTGTCCTGCAGATTGACCACCATGATCTGGTCGAGAATCTGCGCATGCACTGTCTCGTTGTGGATCGGCACGAAGGTTTCCACCCGCCAATCCATGTTGCGCGCCATCCAATCCGCCGAGGAGATGAACACCTTCGCATGCTTGGACGGCAGCTTGTGGCCGTTGCCGAACACGCAGATCCGACCATGTTCCAGGAACCGGCCGACGATGGATTTCACCCGGATATTCTCCGACAACCCCGGCACACCCGGCCGCAGACAGCAAATGCCGCGCACCACACAGCTGATCTTCACCCCTGCCGCCGAGGCCTCATAGAGCTTGTCGATCAGATCGGGATCGACCAGCGAATTCAGCTTCAACCAAATCGTCGCCGGCCTGCGCCTGCGGGCCAGCGCGATTTCATGATCGATCAGCTGCTCAATCGCACTGCGCGTCGTCAGTGGGCTGAACGCCAGCGCGTCCATTTTCTCCGGCTTGGCGTAACCGGTCATGAAATTGAACAGCCGCGCTGCATCGCGTGTCAGGTCCGGATCGCAGGTGAAGAAGCTCAGATCGGTGTAAATTCGCGCGGTGAATGGGTGATAATTGCCAGTGCCGAAATGCGCATAGGACCGGATCACCTGTCCCTCGCGTCGCACCACCAGCGACAGTTTCGCATGGGTTTTCAACTCGGTGAAGCCATAAACCACCTGCACGCCCGCCGCCTCCAGCGTGCGCGCAAGGCGGATATTGGCCTCCTCATCGAACCGCGCCTTGAGTTCCACCATTGCAGTGACGGATTTGCCCGCCTCCGAGGCCTCGATCAGCGCACGCACAATCGGGCTGTCCCGGCTGGTCCGATACAGCGTCTGCTTGATCGCCACCACCGCCGGATCACCCGCCGCCTGGCGCAGGAACTGCACCACCACGTCGAAACTCTCGAAGGGATGATGGACCACGATGTCCTTCGCCCGGATCGCCGCAAAACAATCGCCGCCGAAATCACGAATCCGCTCGGGGAAGCGCGGCGTGTAAGGCGGGAACAACAGATCCGGGCGATCATCGCCGATCAACTGCTTGACATCGACCATGCCCAGAATGCCGTCGTGGATGAAGACCTCCTCGGGCGGCACGTCGAGTTCATCGGCCACGAAATCCCGCAGATCCTGCGGCATCATCACATTGATGGCCAGATTGATCGCCACCCCACGGCGGCGGCGCTTCAATGCCGTCTCATAGGAGCGCACCAAATCCTCGGCCTCGTCCTCGAACTCCACATCGGTGTCGCGGATCAGCCGGAACATGCCGTGACCCTGCACCTGAAAGCCCGGGAACACGCGGGCCAGAAACAGGAAGATCACGTCTTCCAACATCAGGAACCGCGTCCGAATCTCACCCTCGCAATCCTGCGTCGGCAGCCGCACAAAGCGATCCACCACCGATGGCAGCGGGATCAGGCCGCGCATGAAATGGCCGTCCTCCTGGCGATTGAGGCGCAGCGCCATCACCAAACCCATATTGGGAATGAACGGGAACGGATGCGCCGGATCGACCGCAAGCGGGGTCAGCACCGGGAAAACCCGCTCCATGAACCAGGCTTCAAGCCAGACATAATCATCCAGCGACAGGCTCGCCGTATCGGTGACAAAAATCCCCGATTCACCGATCAAATGCAGCAGCGTCATCCAAGTCCGCTGCTGGTCGCGCATCAGTTGCTCGGCGCGGGCCAGTACATCTGTGAGCTGTTGCGATGCAGTGCGGCCATCCGGCGAGCGCGTCATCACGCCCGCCTTGGCCTGACCCACCAAGCCCGCCACGCGCACTGAATAAAACTCGTCCAGATTCCCCGCCGAGATCGACAGAAAGCGCAGCCGCTCCAGCAGCGGATGGTTCACATTGGCGGCTTCGTCGAGAACGCGCTGATTGAATTCAAGCCAGGACAATTCGCGATTGATGAAGCGCTCGGGACTGCTCGGGTCGGGCAGATGGATCAATTCTGGTTCCGGCGTGGTGTGATGGACGGGCGCGACGCTCATCTCGTTAACTACCTCATTACAGGAACCCCGGTGCGACTTGCGAGGCGCTCAGGGCGTAAGACTCCGAATCTTCATCGAACGTCTCCAAACTGTCATCAAAATCCGTCAGCTCCGTCACAATTTCTGCCGCCAATTGCCGCGTGACCCGTCGTCCGACCGCCAAAGCCAGCCGATCCAGCCGCGCCACCGCCTCGCGCAACACCGCAGGGCTGCGCGGCAATTGACGCAGCAGCATCTCCTGCACCGGCTTCGCCACCTCCATCTGTCGCTCGATGAACAGGGCGGCGAGCAGAATCCGCAGCAACTCGTCCTCCAACGGCCTGATCCGCACCGCTGTGGCAGCGCGCAGGCGGGAGGCGAGGTCGGGCAGGGCGATGTTCCAGCGCGCGGGCGGCAGTCTGGCGGCGAGCAGCACGTTCAACCCGGCCTCGGCGGCGGCGTTGAGCAGATGAAACAACGCAAGTTCCCGCGCGAGATCGGCATCATCGATCACCACCGTCTCACGCGGCGCGCTGGTCGCCAGACGCAGATTGGCCCCGGCGAGCGCAGTGGTTCCGTGCTTGCGCGCCCATTCATGCAGCAGATGCGACTTGCCGCTGCCTGCCTCACCCCAGACGATCAGCCGGCCCATCGGCCAACTCACCGGATCGGCGAGCCACGTCAGCGCCTCCGCGTTGGCGGGCGAGCGCAGGAAGCGCGCACGGTCGAAATCCGGGCTGTGCGGAAATGGCAAAGGAAGCTGGCGGATCATCCCACAGCGTCGTTCTGCGGCGGGTCGAGATAGAGCGGGCTGGCGAGATAGCGATGCAACCAAAACCGGCTCAGCACGCCGATCACCGCCGTCACCGGCACGGCCAATAGCACGCCGACGAATCCAAACGCAGCCCCGCCAGCGAACAACGCGAAAATCACCCACACCGCGTGCAACTCGACCCGGTCACCAAGAAAGCGCGGATAAATCACATAGCCTTCCAGGAACTGCCCCACGGCAAACACGCAGCCCACCTCGATCACCCCGGTCCAGGTCGGGAATTGCGCAAAGGCGAGGCTGATCGCCGCGATCAGGCCGGTGATGCTGCCGACATACGGAATGAACGACAAAAACCCAGCCATCAGCCCAACAAGCAGTCCAAGATCAAGACCGACCAAAGACAGAGCCAAGGCGTAATAGAGCGCCAGCACCACACAGCACATTGCCTGTCCGCGCAGCCAGGCCGACAGGATGCGGTCGACCTCATGCGCCTGTGCACGCAACACCCCGGCATAACGGCGCGGCAGCCAGGAATCGATGCGCCCGATCATCGCCTGCCAATCGCGCAGGAAATAGAACCCCACCACCGGGGTGACGACGACCAAAGTGGCCACGTTGAAGATGGCAAACCCGCTGCCGACAATGCTGCGCAGCGTTCCGGCGACGAAGGAGACGATCTCGCCCGCCTGCCCGCCGACGAGATCGCGCAGCTTCTCATCGACAACCTGCGGACCCAGCGCGTCCTGCAGCTTGGCGATCTGCAGATTGGCAAACGCGCGCAACTCCGTCGTGTAGTCCGGCGCGCGCGAGATCAGGATGCCGATCTGGGCCACCAGCAGAGGATAGAACAACAGCGCGAACAGCAGCATTCCCGTCAGCATGGCCACGATCATCACCGCCGCCGCGATGCTGCGCGGCAAGCCGAGGCGAACCAGGCGGCTGGCCAGCGGGTCGAGAAAATAGGCAATGCAAGCGGCCGCCACGAAGGGCAGCAGCACCGAGGCGAACAGGCTTAGCATCAGATAAACCGCCACCACCAGTCCGGCGAGCAGGGCGTAGCGCTGGCCGCGAGTGGCGCTGAGATGTGGGTCACTCATGCTCATGCCGCCCACGCGCCCCAGCCGGTTGCCGAGGGCTTTGCAGGAAGTGGCGCGCTATGGTTTTGTCCGGCTCGCATTTTCACCCCATGACGGCCCGGGCGAGTTTGCCCGGCTGGCATTGTTATACGCGGAACCGCCGATGCCCAGCATGACCTATCGTGACGCCGGCGTTGATATTGATGCAGGTGATGCGCTGATCGACCGGATCAAGCCTTTCGCCCGCGCCACCGACCGAATCGGCACCATGGGCGGCCTCGGCGGTTTCGGCGCACTGTTCGACCTGCGCGCCGCTGGTTTCCAAGACCCGATCCTGGTCTCCTCCACCGATGGCGTCGGCACCAAGCTGCGCATCGCCATCGACGCCGACGGGCATGACACGGTTGGCATCGATCTGGTCGCGATGTGCGTCAACGATCTGGTGGTGCAGGGGGCCGAGCCCCTATTCTTCCTCGACTATTTCGCCACCGGCAAACTGAGCCTGCAGGAAGCCTCGCGGGTTATCCGCGGCATTGCCAAGGGCTGCGAATATGCCGGTTGCGCGCTGGTCGGCGGTGAGACCGCCGAGATGCCTGGGATGTATCACGACGGCGATTACGACCTCGCCGGGTTCTCGGTGGGGGCCGCCGAGCGTGGCAATCTGCTGCCGTCCAATGTCGCGGCGGGCGACGTTGTGCTCGGCCTCGCCAGTTCCGGTGTGCATTCCAACGGCTATTCCCTGGTCCGCCGCATCGTCGCCGCCAGCGGTCTGGCCTGGACCGACCCGGCACCGTTCTCCGCTGGCGAGTCGCTGTCGCAGGCCTTGCTGGCGCCGACGCGGATCTACGTGAAATCGCTGCTCTCCTTGCACCGCGCCGGATTGCTGCGCGCCGCCGCCCACATCACCGGCGGCGGCCTGCCCGGCAATCTGCCACGCGTGCTGCCCGACGGCGTCGTGGCGGTGCTGGATGGCGCGACATGGACGCTGCCTGCTGTGTTCAAATGGATGGCCGGCATCGGCAACGTCGCCGCCGAGGAAATGCTGCGGGTGTTCAATTGCGGCATCGGCATGTGTGTCGTGGTGCGCGAAGCTGATGTGACGCAGGCGACGGCACTGCTCGAAGCCGCAGGCGAGACGGTGTTCCGCATCGGCCATCTCGAAGCTGGGTCGGGTGAGGCCGAGACTCGGATCGATCTGCCCGAAGGCTGGCTGGTGTGAACCACCAATCCGTCATTGTGAGCGCAGCGCTGCAATCCAGGAGCCACGCGCTCGGCCTTCGACACCTGGATCGCGGCGCTGCGCTCGCGATGACGGTGTGAGATGAAACAGCGCGTCGGAATCCTCATCAGCGGTCGCGGCTCCAACATGGAAGCACTGATCCGCGCCGCCCAAGCCCAGGATTACCCCGCCGAGATCGTGCTGGTTCTGTCCAACGACCCCGAAGCAAAGGGCCTGGAAATTGCGCGTAGCCTTGGCGTCCATGCCGGGTCCATCGATCACCGCCCCTACAAGCGTGACCGCGAAGCCCATGAGCGCGCCATCGCCGCCCGTCTCGATCAATCCGGCGTCGAGATTGTCTGTCTCGCTGGTTACATGCGGCTGTTGACCCCGTTTCTGGTGCAGAAATACGCCGGTCGCATGCTCAACATCCACCCCAGCCTGCTCCCCGAATTCCCCGGCCTCGACACCCATGCCCGCGCGATTGCGGCGGGGGCGAAAGAGCATGGCTGCACCGTCCATCTCGTCACCGAAGGCATGGACGAAGGCCCCATCCTGGCCCAAGCCCGCGTGCCGGTATTGCCAGATGACACCGAAGACACCCTCGCCGCCCGCGTGCTGGCACAAGAGCATCTGCTGTATCCCAAGGTATTGGCCGATTTGGCGCGAAATCCGTAGCCCGCATAAGCGCTTGCCCTCCCACGCCCCGCCTGCCTAAAAGACCGATGAGTTTCAAGCCTGGGAGAATTATCATGTCGGTTCAAAACCCCTTGACCGAAGACGCCCTGCTCGCCAACCGCATGGAGTTCTGGAAGAGCTTCAACTCGGCCACCGTGATGGGCGTGGTTGGGATTGTCGGCCTGTTGATCCTGATGTGGATTTTCCTGGTCTGAGGTTTTGACCGGTCAGAGCCTGATCAGTTTGGCTTGATCCTTCATCACCTCGTCATTGCAAGTGCAGCGCAGCAATCCACCGCGATTGAGCCAACCACAGCGATGGATTGCTGCGCTGCGCTTGCAATGACGGATTGGTCTGGTCAAGGTTTGGCCTCACTCATCAGGCTCTCAACGAGTCGGAAACCGGCCAATTTGATGCAAAGTGGGGGCGATGCCGGATTTTTCGCAATTCTATGATGTCGCAATCATTGGCGGCGGCAACGCTGCCTTGTGCGCGGCCGTCTCGGCCCGCCAGGATGGCGCTTCGGTGATCGTGCTCGAACACGCGCCGAAAGCCTTCCGCGGCGGCAATTCGCGCCACACCCGCAATCTGCGCGCCATGCATGAAGGCCCCACCTCCGTCCTCACCGAGAGCTATCTCGAAGACGAATACTGGGACGATCTGCTCCGCGTCACCGGCGGTGAGACCGACGAGAAGCTGGCGCGGATGACCATCCGCCAATCCTCCCGCGTGATGCCCTGGATGAGCGAATGCGGTGTGCGGTTCCAACCCTCGCTCACCGGCACGCTGAGCCTGTCGCGCACCAACGCCTTCTTCCTCGGCGGCGGCAAGGCGCTGGTCAACGCGTTCTACGACACCGCCGAACGCCTCGGCATCACCATCTGCTACGACACCGAAGTCCAGTCGATGGACCTCGATGACGGCTTCGCCAAATCGATCTCGGTCAGCGCCAACGGCTTCCCGCAAACGATCCGCGCCAAGACCTTCGTGGTCTCCTCGGGCGGCTTCCAGGGCAATATTGACTGGTTGAAGAAATACTGGGGGGAGGCGGCGGAGAACTTCCTCATTCGCGGCACGCCCTATGCCCGTGGCCGCATGCTGCAAAACCTGCTCGACCAGGGCGTGCAATCCGTGGGCGACCCCACACAGTTCCATTGCGTGGCGATTGACGCCCGCGCGCCACGCTTCGACGGCGGCATCGTCACCCGTCTCGATGACATTCCGTTCTCCATCGTCGTCAACAAGAGCGCCAGGCGCTTCTATGACGAGGGCGAGGATGTCTGGCCGAAGCGCTACGCCATCTGGGGCCGCCTCGTGGCGCAACAGGAAGGCCAGATCGCATGGTCGATTGTCGATCAGAAATCCGAGCTGCTGTTCATGCCCTCCGTCTTCCCGGCGATCACCGCGGGCTCCATTCGCGAACTCGCGGGCAAGATCGGGCTTGATGCGGACACGCTGGAGCAGACGGTGAGCGAGTTCAATGCCGCCGTGCAACCGGGCGATTTCAATCCGCAAAAGCTCGACGGCTGCCACACCGAAGGACTCGCTATCAACAAGACCAATTGGGCGCGGACCATCGATACGCCGCCGTTCATTTGCTACCCGCACCGGCCCGGCATCACCTTCACCTATCTGGGTGTGAAAGTGGATGAACGCGCGCGGGTGATCATGGCGGATGGCAAACCCACCGCCAATCTTTACGCCTCCGGTGAAATCATGGCCGGCTCGATCTTGGGTCGCGGCTATCTCGCCGGATTCGGCATGACCATCGGCACCGTCTTCGGACGCATCGCCGGCCAGGAGGCGGCCCGCCATGCACGCAACTGACGCTGTTCAATCCGCCAAGCGCGGCATCGATGTCTGCAACGCCTGCCGCTATTGCGAGGGCTATTGCGCCGTCTTCCCGACGATGATGCTGCAACGCTCATTCACCGACACCGACATGGCCTATCTCGCCAATTTGTGTCATAACTGCAACGGCTGCTACCACGCCTGCCAGTTCGCGCCGCCGCATCCGTACGGGATCAACCTGCCCCGCGATTTCGCCGAGATCCGGCTGGAGAGCTACGCCGAATACAGCTTCCCCAAAGTCCTGGGCCGCGCGTTCAACCGCAACGGGCTGACGATGCTAGCGTTGGTCGGCGTCTCGCTCGCCTTCGTGCTGCTCGGCATGCTGCTTTTCGTGCCGCATGACATTCTGTTCTCAGCACAGACCGGGCCGGGTGCGTTCTACCGCATCGTCTCCTGGGGCGTGATGTCGCTCTTCGTGGGAGCCTCTCTCGGCTGGTCGGTGATCGCTCTGTCGATGGCGGCGCGCAATTTCTGGCACGACACCGCCTCGCCGCTCACCAAAGCGATCAGCCAGAGCGCGATCCGCACCGCGCTGAAGGATATCGCGACGTTGCGCTATCTCGGTGGCACCGATGGCGGTGGCTGCAACGATATCGATGCAAGCTTCTCCCAGACCCGCCGCCATTTCCATCACGCATTGATGTATGGCTTCCTGCTCTGCCTCGCCTCCACCTCGGTCGCGACGCTGATGCATCACTTCCTCGGCTGGGAGGCGCCGTATTCCTGGTACAGCCTGCCGGTGGTGCTTGGCACAATCGGCGGCATCGGCATGGTGATCGGCTGCATCGGGCTGATCTGGGTGAAGATCGCAACCGACCCCGCGCCCGTCGCACGTCGCGTGCTGGGGGCGGATTACGCATTGCTGATCCTGCTCGCCTTGGTCGCCAAAACCGGGTTGTTGCTGCTGCTGTTCCGGGCGACTCCGATCATGGGCACGCTGTTGGCGCTGCATCTCGGCTCGGTTCTGGCGCTCTTCATAGCTTTGCCATATGGCAAATTCGTCCACGGGATCTTGCGCGGGGCGGCTTTGCTGAAATCGGCGGTGGAGCGCGAAGGCCGCGAGGTCGTCGGCGGTTGATTGCAACCGTAACGATCCATCGCGGGGCTTGAAAAGCCGCAGAGATCCAAGCAGTTTGGAATGAGAACGCAGCATGTTCAATGCTGCCCAGATTTCCATGGGGGAAGCCAGAAAGATGACACCGTTCAAATGGGTAATCGGCGCAGCGGCGTTGCTCGCAACTGCAGCAATTACTGTGGCCCCCGCGATGGCGGCAGATCCGATTGTGATCAAATTCAGTCACGTGGTGACCGACGCTGCCCCCAAGGGCAAGGCCGCGATCCGGTTCAAGGAACTGGCCGAGAAATACACCGACGGCCGCGTCAAGGTCGAAGTCTATCCGAACTCGACCCTTTACAAGGACGGCGAGGAACTGGAGGCGCTGCAACTCGGTGCCGTGCAGATGCTCGCCCCGTCGACTGCCAAATTCGCCCCGCTCGGCGTCAAGCAGTTCGAGGTGATGGATCTGCCCTATCTGTTCCCGAGCCAGGCAATCTACGACAGCACCACCACCGGCCCGTTCGGCCAGAAGCTGCTCGGCATGCTGGAGCCGAAGGGCATCAAGGGCCTCGCCTATTGGGACAACGGCTTCTACGTGATCTCGGCCAACAAGCCGCTGATCAAGCCGGAGGATCTCAAAGGTCTGAAGCTGCGAATTTCCGGCTCAAAGGTCGATGACGAGACGCTGCGTAGCATGGGCGCGCTGCCGCAGATCATGGCGTTCTCTGAACTTTATCAGGCGCTGCAATCCGGTGTGGTCGATGGCGCGCAGAACACCGCGTCCAACTACACCACCCAGAAGCTGAACGAAGTTCAGAAATTCATCACCACGACCTATCACGTGCATCTGCAATATGCGGTGATCGTCAACAAAAAGTTCTGGGACGGTCTGCCGGCCGATATCCGCCCGTTGGTGGAAAAGGCGATGAAAGAGGCGACGGACTACAACAACTCTATCGCCCAGAAAGAGAACGCCGACGCGCTGGCAGCAATCAAGGCGACCGGCAAGACCGAAATCCATGATCCGACCCCGGATGAGCAGAAGGTTTGGCGCGCGGCGATGCTGCCGGTCTACAAATCCGCCGAATCTCGCGTCGGCAAGCCGATCATCGAAGAGGCCCTCAAGGCCACCGGTCAGGCTCAGTAACAGCGTCTCTAGCCGGTCGAGGAATGTCCATGTTGTTGAAATTGCTCGACCGGCTGGAGGAGATCATCATCTCCTGTCTGATCGCCGGCGCCACGCTGGTGATTTTCACCGCCGTGCTGCATCGCTACGGCAGCACAGTGCCGTTTCTGTTCCCTTATCTGCATGAAATCGACATGACCTGGGCGCAGGAACTCTGCATCTATATGTTCGTATGGATGGCGAAGTTCGGGGCGGCTTACGGCGTCCGCCAGGGGGTGCATGTCGGCGTCGACGTCATGGTCAACCGACTGGGCCTTGGGCCGCGCTCCAAGGTGATCCTGTTCGGCCTCCTCGGTGGTGCCGTGTTCACCGGCATCATCTGCTTCCTCGGTTCGGGCTTCGTTTGGGATTTGTCTGAGACCGACAGCCGGTCCAACGATCTCGAAGCGCCGAAATGGATCGTCTATTTGGCGATCCCGCTCGGCTCCGGTCTGATGTGCTTCCGCTTCCTCCAGGTTGCTTGGACCTTCTGGCGCACCGGTGAAATCCCGCATGGCGACGGTCACGCTGCGCAAGAAGCCGATGTACCAGGTCTGCACCCGCATGGAGCCGAAGCATGACCGCCGCCGTGATGAGCGAGCCGATCCCGCACGGACGCGGCAAGAGCAGTGCTGCGATCATGATCTTGGCACCGCTGGTTCTGTTGGCGGTGTGCCTGATGTCGAAATACGGCGTCATCATGGTTCCCGGGGCGATGCGCGGCGTGATCATCGCAGCACTCCTGATCTCGCTGTTCATGACCGGGATGCCGATCTCCATCGCATTGGGGCTGTCGGTTCTGACGTTCATGTTCACCATGACGCAGGTGCCGATTGTCACGGTCTCGCTGAAATTGTTCACCGGCATCGAGAAGTTCGAGATCATGTCGATCCCGTTCTTCATCTTGGCGGGCAATTTCCTCACCCAAGGCGGTGTGGCGCGGCGAATGATCCACTTCGCCACCACAATGATCGGCCATTGGTATGGCGGCCTCGGGATGGCGGGCGTTCTGTCCTGCGCCCTGTTTGCGGCAATTTCGGGCTCATCGGTGGCAACCGTCGTCGCCATCGGCTCGATCCTGCTGCCGGCGATGGTCAAGCAGGGCTATCCGGTCCGCTTCGGCGCGGGCGTGATCGCCACCTCCGGCGCGCTCGGCATTCTGTTCCCGCCCTCGATCAATCTGGTGATCTTCTCGGTGGCGACATCGGGAATCAACGTGATCGGGCCTGCGGGCAACCGCGTCGACTCGCCCTCCATCGGCTCGCTGTTCATCGCAGGCATCGTGCCCGGCATCACGCTGGCGATCCTGCTCGGAGCGATGACTTGGTATCAGGCCTACAAGAACGACTATCCGCGCATGGAGCGGGCCCACTGGGGTGAGCGTATCAAGGCCTTCTTTGACGCGTTCTGGGGCCTGTTCCTGATCGTCATCATCATCGGCGGCATCTATGCCGGTCTGTTCACGCCCACCGAGGCGGCGGCGATGGCGGCGGTGTATGCGTGCTTAGTGGCGGTGTTCGTCTACAAGGATCTCAAGATCTCCGACGTGCCGAAAGTGCTGCTCAAATCAGCCTCGATGTCGGCGATGATCCTCTACATCGTCACCAATGCGGTTCTGTTCAGCTTCCTGATGGTCTCTGAGCAGATTCCGCAGGGCATGGCCGCTTGGATGGCCAATCAGGGCTTCGGCCCGCTCGGCTTCCTGCTGGTCTGCAACATTATCCTGCTGGCGGCGGGCAATGTGATGGACCCGTCGGCCATCGTGCTGATCTTCGCCCCCATCCTGTTCCCAGTGGCGGCACGTCTCGGCGTGAACCCGATCCATTTCGGCATCATGATGGCGGTGAACATGGAAATCGGCCTGTGCCATCCTCCGGTCGGCCTCAACCTCTATGTCGCCTCGGGTATCGCCAAGATGGGAATTTCCGAGCTGACGCTGGCGGTTCTGCCCTGGCTGCTGACGATGCTGGGCTTCCTGGTGATGATCACCTATTGGCCGGGCCTGACACTGTTCCTGCCGCATCTGTTGGGCATGCACTGAGAAAGCCAAGGTCACCGTCATTGCGAGGCGGCCGCAGGCCGCCGTGGCAATCCACCGCGATGCCGCCAGCCCTGCGATGGATTGCTGCACTTCGTTTGCAATGACGATGGCATCGCAGGGGCAGCACCGATTGATATGAGGGGCAGGCGGGTTATCAACCCGCCACCCGAGCGGGAAGCTCTACACCGTGAACGCGGGCACTGGCGTTCCGTCCGCCGCAATCTCCCACGCCAGCTTCACCCGCATCCCGATCCGCAGATCGTCGAAATCGATCCCGTTGAACGAGGCCATCATCGTGGGCCCATCGTCGAGCGTCACATAGCCCATCGCGTAGGGCACCGCCTCGCGGCGCATCACCGTCCAGCTATAGATTACGCCCGTGCCCGAGTGCTCCTCCCACACGGTGTCGCCAAGGCAGAACGGGCAGATCGCGCGCGGATACCAATGCGTCTGCTGGCAAGCGGTGCAACGTCGCAGCAGGAACTTCCCTGTGCGGGCCGCCTGCCAGAAATGCTCGGTCTCTGGCGTGACGATGGGGGCGGAAATGGTGCGAGCGGACATTATTGACGCTCCATGATCAGAGTGGCCGAGCCATGTCTGGTGCCGAGCAAGCCGCCAGTGCCATGGGCGAGGGCGAGATGGCAATTGGGCACCTGCACCGCCGGATGCGCCTCACCGCGCAATTGACGCACCGCCTCGATAATCTTGGTGATCCCGCCGCGATTGGCCGGGTGGTTGTTGCACAGCCCGCCGCCATCGGTGTTGAACGGCAAGCGGCCCACGCCCGAGATCAGATTGCCGTCCGCCACAAACCGCCCGCCCTGGCCCTTCTCGCAGAAGCCAATATCCTCCAGTTGCATCAACACGGTGATGGTGAAGCTGTCATAGATCGACGCGTATTGGATGTCGGCAGGCTTGACACCCGCCTCGGCAAACGCAATCGGGCCCGACACGCGACCGCCCGAATAGGTCAGATCGATCCGACCACCCGCGGTGTGCTTCACGCTCTCCCCGCCGCCCAGCACCGCCACTTTCGGGCGATTGAGGCTTTTCGCCACTTCCGGCGACGTGACAATCAACGCGCCGCCGCCGTCAGAGACCACGCAGCAATCCATCCGATGCAGCGGATCGGCCACCATCGGCGAGGCGAGAACCTCCTCCA
>CAITEF010000068.1 GCA_903891315.1 uncultured Rhodospirillales bacterium
CCCAAGATCGAGCCCATCCCGCCGATCACCACCACGGCAAAGATCACAATAATCACGTCGGAGCCCATATTGGGGTTCACCGAATAGACCGGCGCCGCCATCACCCCCGCCAAAGCCGCCAGTGCGACGCCAGCGCCATAGGTGAGTGTGACCAGACGCGGCACGTTCACGCCGAAACTCTGCACCAGGGCCGCGTTCTCGGTCGCCGCACGCAGCGTGGCCCCCAGCGGGGTCTTCTCCAGCACAAACCAAGTGACAATACAGAATATAAAAGAGGCCACGACCACCCAGAGCCGGTAGGTCGGCATGATCATAAAGCCCAGTCGGGTGGCGCCGCGCAGGCTTTCCGGCACCGCGTAGGGCAGGCCGGACGAGCCGAACTGGTTGCGCGCGAGGCCCTCGACGATCAGCGCAATGCCGAAGGTCAGCAGCAGGCCGTAGATATGATCGAGCTTGTAGAGCTTGCTGATCATCGTGCGTTCCAGCAACACGCCGAACGCGCCCACGATGATCGGCGCGATGAACAGGGCCGGCCAATAGCCAAGACCGAGCCAGTTCAGCAGCATCCAGGACACGACAGCGCCCAACATATAGAGCGCGCCATGCGCGAAATTGATGATGTTGAGCAGGCCGAAGATCACGGCAAGCCCGAGCGAGAGCAGCGCATAGAAAGCGCCATTCACCACCCCCAGCATGCCTTGACCCAAAATTGGGCCGAGATTGTAACCAAGCACCATCAACATCAGGCAAATTTCCAGCAGAACAACCTCCCGGCACCACCGGCACCGGGAGATTTGTGTTGTGAGATCAGGCCTTGATCAGCGGGCAATTGCCGTCGGCCAGCGGACGCCAAGCGTGTTCCGGATCGGAATCCTGCACCAGCTTGTAGTAGTCCCACTTGCCCTTGCTCTCAGACGGCTTCTTCACCTGGAATAGATAGGAGTGGAACATGCCGCGGCCATCAGCGCGGATGCTGCCGCGGCCGAAGCAATCGTCATCCGTCGGCAATGCCTTCATCGCAGCAACCGACGCCTTGCCATCTGCCTTCGAGGCCGCAACGCCGATCTGGTTGATCGCCTTGAGGTAGTGCAGCGTGCCGGCATAGACGCCCGCATGGTCCATGTTCGGATAGTTGTCCGGGCTCGCCGGCAGCAGGCGCTTGGTGAAGGCGCGCGTGCGGTCGTTCAGATCCCAGTAGAAGCTTTCGGTCAGATGCAGACCTTGGGCGACTTCGAGGGTAAGCGCGTTGACGTCGGTGATGAACATCAGCAGCGCTGCGATATCGATCGTCAGGCCGAATTCCTTGGCCTGCTTGATCGAGTTGATCGTGTCACCACCCGCGTTGGCCAAGCCCAGCACCTTTGCACCGGAGTTCTGCGCCTGCAGCAAGTAGGACGAGAAATCCGTCGTGCCCGGGAACGGATAGCTCGACGAACCCTTCACCGAGCCCTTGGCGGCCTTGACCAGCGCCGTGGTGTCGCCTTCCAGCTTGTGGCCGAAGGCGTAGTCGGCGGTGATGAAATACCAGCTATCGCCGCCCGCCTTCACAGTGGCCCCACCGGTGGATTGCGCAAGCATCCAGGTGTCGTAGGTCCAATGAATGATGTTGGCGTTGCAGGCCGGGCCGGTCAGATCCGAGGTGGCGGCACCCGAATTGACGTGGACCTTGTTCTTCTCCTTCGCCACGCCGGCCACTGCCAGCGCCACGCCGGAATTCGGCACGTCGATGATCATGTCCACGCCCTGGTCATACCACTGGCGCGCAATGCCAGCGTCGACATCGGGCTTGTTCTGGTGGTCGGCCGAGAGGATTTCCACCGTGTAGCCATTGGCCTGCGCGGCGAATTCGGCCGCGGCCATCTTGGCGCAGGCCACCGAGGTCAGACCGCCAGTGTCGCGATATGGGCCGGATTGGTCGTTGAGCACACCGATCTTGATCACCGGCTTGCCCTGCGCACGGGCGCGGGTGATCGGCAATGCGGTGGCTGCGGTGCCCAAAGCGGCAGTTCCCAAAAGGGAGCGACGCGAAATATCCATGGAACTTCTCCTGTTTTCTTCGTTCAGATCGCTGGATCAGACTTTGACCAGCGGGCAAACACCGGCGTTCAGCGGACGGAAGGCTTGATCGGCCGGGGTGTAGGAAATCGGGGTGTAGTAATCCCAAGGCCCCTTGCTCTCGGACGGCTTCTTGATCTTCCACAGATAGGACGGATGGATCTTGCGGCCATCGGCACGGATGATGCCCTGACCGAAGCAATCATCGTCGGTCGGCAGCGCTTTGAGCTTCTCGACGATATCGACGCCGCTGCCCTTCATCGCCGCCACACCCGCCTGACCGGCGACCTTGAGCCAATGCAGCGTCGACGAATACACGCCCGCATGCACCATCGTGGGGCGCGCGGTTGGGAATTTCGTCTTCATGCGCTCGGCGAACGCACGGGTGCGGTCGCTGTGATCCCAATAGAAGCTGTCGGTCAGGATGATGCCCTGGGCGACTTCCAGACCAAGCGCGTGCACGTCCGACAGGAACAGCAGCAGACCGGCCAACGTCATGTTGATGCCGAACTCGGCCGACTGCTTGATGGCATTGGTGAGGTCGCCGCCGGCCACGGCGAGCGCTAGCACGTCGGCGCCCGAGGACTGCGCCTGCAAGAGGAAGGAGCTGAAATCGGGCGTGCCCAAGGGGGCGTTGACCCCGCCCACCACCTTGCCGCCGTCCTGGATCACGCCCTCGCTCGACTGCTTCTGCAGGTCATGTCCGAAAGCGTAGTCGGCGGTGATGAAAAACCAGCTCTTCTTGCCCTGCGCGACCACGGCATGGCCGAGCGC
>CAITEF010000069.1 GCA_903891315.1 uncultured Rhodospirillales bacterium
CAGCGTGTCGGTGACATCCTCGGCCCGCATGTTGGTGCACAGCTTCCAGGCGATGATATAGCGCGAGAAGTCGTCGAGCACGGTTGATAGGTACATCCAGCCCCAGCCGATGATCTTGAAGTAGGTAAAATCGGTCTGCCCAATGAGTGCGTTGGCATGATCTTCTGCACTGCCAACTAACCTCGCTTGAGCAGCAGTACGTTCAACAGGATCGAAATCCACGCGAAGTGTATGCTCCAAACCTCAAACTGTTCGGCAGCCTTCGTCTTCGGCCTCGTCAACACCAACGTCTTCAGGCCTTCTGTCTACAGGAGCGGTGGAAATTTTTCGCTATATATCATGTATTTGTATATTGGAGAGTGAGAGGGGTTGGGCATTTTTTGATCGGTGGAGCTCGAAAAGGAGTTGGATATGTCCGCGCTACTGTCCCTGATCCCCACCACGCTGCATGTGCAGTTTTCCTTGATGGTCGAAGATACGACCGGACTGGTGCCGGGCAATGCATATCTGAACTATATGATCCTTGATCCGACGGTGCCTGATCCTTGCGGGGTACTGCCCGGCATGCCGATTTATGTCGGGCAGACTGCCAGCATCGCCCAGCGGATCAGGCTGCACATGGTCTGGGCCCTCGGCGCTTCGGCTCGGTCAGGCAGCGTTTATGCCCGAATCGCTGATATTATCAGGGCGGGCTCAGTTCCGGTGTTTCGTGTTCTGGAAGTGCATCGCAATCGGGTGGCATGCATGCATGCCGAAACCGTCTGGGCACAGCGATTGCTGCGGTCGGGCGCTGCGTTGACCAATAAGTGGCGGGAGCAGGGGGCGATCGTTCCCGACCGTGAAGTGGCACGCATGCAGAAGGTGCGGCTTCTGAACCTGACACTCGCGGAGGCGCGCGATTCAGGGATGGCGCTCGAGGCGATCTGCCGAAAGCGATGCAGTCGGCGTGTCATGCTGACCGGCGATCTGATTTCGGAATACAGTGCTATCACGCCATTGCACACTGTTCGCAAACGAACGCGGTTTTGCCCGAAATGCGGTGCATTGAATCGGCACGTGGTCGTGCATTTTGGCGGAGGATCAGCCCTTTCCGGGGCGAACAAAGGCGTAATGCAAATCTCGACCCAGTTGCCAGCGACCGACACCGCGTTCGATCCAGTCTACGAGGGCCAGCAGGACGAGAATGCCGGCCAGCAGCGTGATATCAAGGAGCCCCGGGCCACCCTGGTACCAGAACGCAACGAGGGAACCTGTCGACACGGCGATGAAGAGCAGCAAGCCTATGGCTTTGAGCAGGGCAATCCCCTTGGGCACGACGGCGTAGCGTCCCAGTTCAACGGATAAACGTCGTTCGCGCGCACGGGCGCCGACCAGCTCCTGCTGAAGGCGAAGCTTGGCATCCTTGGCATCTTCGAGGCTTGGATTGACGGCGCGCAGGGCGGCCAAAAGGCGGGTGTCGGTGATGCGCAGGGGGTCGTTGTCGTTCATGTCAGGCGACCAATTTGCCCATGGCGGTGGTCATGTCGTCGTCCAGTTGGTCATGCAGCATCAGATATTGGAACAGGGCGCCGCTCAGCTTGACGAGATGGTCTTGCTGCACATCGTCACCGCCGCGCGCCAGGTATTTCCAGGCGACCTCGACGGCCATGCTGTGCAGTTCGTCGAGATCCTTTTCCAACATGGATCCCCGACCGGTGAGCAGCCATGCCGGGTCGATCTTGTGCGCCGCGCAGAGATCCACGACCAGCGACGCCGGCGGCACGCGGACGCCGCGTTCATAGTTGGCGAGGCCGGGCTTTGAGATGCCAAGCTGCTCAGCCAGCTGAACCTGGCTGAGATTCGCGAAACGTCTAACTTCGGCGATGCGCGTGCCGATGCCGCCCGAGGCATCACTCATGGTTTCAAAATATGTCTTGACGAATACATATGTATGCCATTAGCCTGCAATTAGCGTCCTATGGACGGATGTGTAGCACCATGCAGGCGAGACAAACAGGAGCAACTTACGTGCCGAGACTTCTCAGTCCACGCGAGATGGCCAAGCAATCGGGTTGGCCCGAAAGCCGCATTCGCCGCCTGATCAATTCACGTCGCCTGCGCCACGTAAGGCTTGATGGCCTGTTGCTGGTGCCGGAGGACGCCATCGAGGAATTCATGGCGGCAAACATGGTTGAGCCGGAGGTGGTCCGTGGTGCAGCTTGATTCACCGCTCGACCCGCCCGTGCCGCTGGATGATGTCGTGCTGCTTGCCATGCACCGCAAGCTCGCCCGGAAGGTCGAAAGCGGCCGGGGGATGCACTTTTCTGCTGATGAGGTCCGGGCTCTCGTTGCCATCGGGGCCTTTGCCACCGTGGCCGTCGCTGCCACCGAATGCCAGGTGAGGAAATGCCAAGAACGAAGCGCCAGAAGCCGCTCTATCAACGCGGCCCTTATGCCCTCCACACCAGAACCGATCGGGAAAATCTCGAGATTATCTGGTATGATGCCGAGCGACGCCGCGAACGAAGCACTAGCGCAGGCACGGGCGATCTGTGGACGGCGAAGCTAGCCCTCGATCGGCTCTATCTGCAAAGTCAGGGGCAGCAATGCTGTCCGACTTGTGGGCGGTTGTTTGACGGCGAGACGGCGCCGCTGCTGACTTCGGCGATCCGGGATTATCTGATTCTGGGCGAGGACAAGGCAGGCTTCAAGGCGACGCGCGGGCGGCTTGCCCATGTGGTTGAATTCGTCGCCGAGACCGATCCGAACATCACCGTGCCGCAGGCCGACCAGCGTTTCGTTGATCGCTTTCGCAATTGGCTGGCCGAGCGGCCGGTGGTCAGTCCGACCGGGGCCAAGCAACGGCCGCGCTCATTGGGGCATATCGAGGGATGCGTGCGGCAATTGGCGGCGGCGATCAACGCCACGCGCGGGCAGACCGCACAGTTTCGTGCCGAGCAGCCGCGCGATGTCAGTCGGTCGCCGTCTTATCGCGCCGATGTGCCGACCATCGCGGCCATGTTCCGGTTCTGCATTGATCCGCCGCCGCCAGAGGGGCGTGACTGGAGCGACAAGGAGCGCGCCATGGTCGTCGCCACGCGAGTCGAATTGCTGCGGTTTCTGCGCGCAGCCGTGGCCACTTGGGCGCGGCCAGACGCAATCTTCGACATCAAGCCGAACCAGTGGTTCCCGTCTGCGCGTGTGCTGGATCTCAATCCGGTGGGGCGTCGCCAGACGCGCAAGCATCGCCCGAAGATCCCTGTCGCCAGGCAGTTCATGCCTTGGCTCGACGAGATCGTGCCATCAAAGGTCAATCCGGGGCGGACGACCTATCTGGCCAATGCCACGGTGCGCCATGGCTGGGATACGATGCGTGCGCATCTTGGCCTGCCCGAGGAAGGCGAGGCCGGGCAGAAGCTGATCCGGCGGAGCATGGCTACGATCGTGCGCAAGCGGATCGGTGAGGCCAACTGGGCGCAGGGCAAGATGATGCTCGGGCATGTCAAATTCGACGTCAGCGACATCTATGCAATCCCGGATCCGGCCAATCTTGGCCTGGCCCTGGCGGCAACAGAATCGGTCATCGATGAGATCAAAAAACTGTGTCCCGGTGCATTTCACCGCGAAAATACCGCGAGCGATGCATCAAATACCCCATCAAATGGAGGTCTAAGTGTTTGAATTTATTGATGGAGCGGGTGAAGGGAATCGAACCCTCGTCGTAAGCTTGGGAAGCTTCTGCTCTACCATTGAGCTACACCCGCCCGGGCCAGTCGGCGCTTGCTTTCAGCATGGCCGGTGATTCTGGGC